>CAZOTO010000090.1:0-13676 GCA_964582775.1 uncultured Myxococcales bacterium | reverse complement strand
ATCGACAACACCGAGTCCATCTCGGCGTCGATCGGCGAGGTGTCGCGCACGCTCGTCGAGGCCGCCCTGCTCGTGGTGGTGGTGGTGTACCTGTTCCTGCAGAGCTGGCGCGCGACCCTGCTGCCGATGATCGCGGTCCCGGTCTCGCTCATCGGTGCGTTCGCCGGCCTGTGGGCGTTCGGCTTCTCCATCAACACGCTCACGATGTTCGGCCTGGTGTTGTCCATCGGGATCGTCGTCGACGACGCGATCATCGTCCTCGAGAACGTCGAGCGCCTGATGACCGAGAAGAAGCTCTCGGCCCGGGACGCGGCGCTCGAGGCCATGCGCGAGGTCTCCGGCGTCGTCGTGGCGAGCGTGCTCGTGCTCGCGGCCGCCTTCGTCCCGGTCGCGTTCCTCGGAGGCATGGCCGGCGAGCTCTATCGCCAGTTCGCGATGACCGTGACGATCGCGGTGATGATCTCGGGCGTCGTGGCGCTCACGCTCACGCCCGCGCTGTGCGCCGTGCTGCTCGACGTCCGTCACGCGAAGTCTCGCCTCTTCGTCCCCTTCGATCGCGGCTTCGCCTGGCTCACCGAGCGCTACGTCGCGGGGGTTCGCCGCATCTTGCACCACCCGTTCCTCGGCGCGTCGGCGCTTCTCGCTACGGTCGGACTCGCCGCCGTGATGCTGCGCGTGGTGCCCGTGAGCTTCGTTCCCCTCGAGGACCAAGGGCGGCTGTTCACCGCCCTCACGCTCCCCGACGGTGCGTCCTTCAAGCGAGCCTTCGAGAGCGGAGAGCAGTTCCGCCAGAGGATCTCCGCCTTTCCCGAGGTGGATCGCGTCGTCGTGGTGTCCGGCCGGGATCTGATCGGCGACCGTACACAGACGAATGTCGGAACGGTCTTCGTCAAGCTGCGCGACTGGAGCGAGCGCGACATCACCGCACAGGAGTTCGCGAACCGGCTCATGGGCATCGGCATGTCCCTGCCGGATGCCATGGCGGTCACCTTCAACCCGCCGCCGATCATGAACCTGGGATCGGCGGGTGGCTTCGAGCTCTACGTGCAGAGCCGCAAGGACGACGACCTGCAGCGGCTGCACGAAGTCGTGCAGGACCTGCTCGCCGCGCTGCGCGAGCGTCCCGAGATCGCGCTGGCCTCGAGCTTCTTCCGCGCCAGCGCGCCGCAGCTCTACGTCGAGGTGGACGAGCCGAAGGCGCTCGCGCTGGGCATTCCCCTGTCCAGCATCTACCAGACCCTGCAGAGCACGATGGGCTCGCTCTACGTGAACGACTTCAATCTCTCGGGCCGCGTGTACCGCGTCCAGCTCCAGGCCGAGCCCCGCTACCGGCAGAGGCCCGAGGATCTGGGCCGCGTATATGTGCGCAGCGAGACGACCGGCGCCATGATCCCGCTCTCGGCGGTGAGCGCGATCCATCCCATCGTCGGTGCCGAGAAGGTCGAGCGCTTCAACGGCTTCCTCGCCGCCAAGGTGATGGGCGCAGCGATCTCGGGCGTGAGCTCGGGCGACGCCATGCGCATCCTGGAGCAGGTAGCCCGCGACGTGCTTCCGAGCGGCTACGCGATCGCGTGGACCGGACAGGCCTACCAGGAGCAGCTGAGCTCGGGCTCGTCGTACGTCGCCTTCGGCTTCGGGATCGTCATGGTGTTCCTGATCCTCGCCGCACAGTACGAGAAGTGGCGGCTGCCCATCGCGGTGCTGCTCGCGGTTCCGTTCGCGGTGCTCGGAGCGCTCGCGCTCGTCTTCGCGCGCGGCATGCCCAACGACATCTACTTCCAGATCGGCCTCGTCGTGCTGATCGGTCTCGCCGCGAAGAACGCGATCCTGATCGTCGAGTTTGCAGCGCAGCGGCATGCGCAAGGACTCGAGCTGCGCGAGGCCGCCGCCGAGGCGGCACGCCTGCGCTTCCGCCCGATCCTCATGACCTCGCTCGCGTTCATCCTGGGCGTGCTGCCGCTCGTGTTCTCGACGGGGGCGGGCGCCGCCGCGCGCCGCTCCATGGGCACCGGCGTGTTCGGCGGGATGATCGCCGCCACCTTCGTCGCCACCCTCTTCGTCCCGCTCTTCTTCACCTGGCTCGAGCGGGGCAAGCGCATCCATCCGGTCGGCGATCCGGGCCTCGATCCGGGCGCGGCCGAGCCGGGCCGCGATCCAGAATGACCCGCGATGCGCGTAGAATCGCCGGCATGACACTCGATGCGGCGCGCGAGAGGGCGACGCTTCCGTCGCGGGGCGTGGATCTCTCGTATCTGGACTTCGGCGGCGACGGGCCGCTCGTGATCGTGACACATGCGAACGGCTTCTGTGCGGGGCCGTACGCGCCCATGATCGAGCACCTGCGCGAGCGATATCGCGTGTTCGCGATCGATGCGCGCGGACACGGGCACAGCTCCGCTCCGCCTCCCCCCGAGCCCTACCGCTGGGAGGAGTTCGCGGCGGATCTCGTCGCCTTCGCCGAGCACGCGCTCGCACGCACGGGCCGGCGCCGCGTGGCGATGATCGTCGGACACTCCTTCGGCGGGACGACCGCGCTCACCGCCGCGGCGGCACGACCGGATCGGTTCGCGCGCGTGGCGACGCTCGATCCGGTGGTGATGCTCGCGCGCGAGCTCCTCGGACCGGGCGATCCCCTCGTCGTCCCCGAGAACTCGGTCTACATGGCCGAGGTCGCCCGCAAGCGCCGCGCGCTGTGGCCCTCGCGAGAGGCTGCGCTCGCGAAGTGGCGCACCACGCCCCTCTTCGCCGACTGGGACGCGCGCGCCCTCGCGCTCTACGTGCGCGAGGGAATGCGCGACCGCGCCGACGGCCAGGTCGAGCTCGCCTGCCATCCCGAGATCGAGGCCGCGGTGTTCGCCGCCGCGGGCCGGTTCGATCTGCTCCCGCACACCGCGAAGCTTCGCGCACCCGCGCTCGTGCTCCACGCCACGCGCGGTGACTTCTCGCTCGGCATCCACCGGCGCATCGCCGAGAGCGCAGGCCCGCACGTCGAGGTGGAGACCTTCGAGGCGGGACATCTGCTGGCGATGACCGAGCCCGAACGCACCGCCGAACGTCTGCTCGCCTTCGCGGATCGTACACCGGTAGACGAAGCCTGAAGCGGACGACGCCCGGAGCGGCGCCGTTCGCTCGCGGGGGTCACGCAGCGCGACGAGCGATCGCGCGCGCCGTGGCACGCTCGCCGTGCCAGTCCTCGTCGTAGTACAGGACTTCGAGCGGGGCGAGCAGGCCGCGAAGCTCGCCCTCTTCGAGCAGGTAGCGCCGCGACGGAGCACTGCGACGCTCGAGATCGCGCACCGTGGGGATGTCGCACACGAGCACGCCCCCGGGTGCGAGCCGTGCGCGCAGCGCGGGGAACAGGTCCCGCTGCAGGTAGAACGAGCAGAGGACGAGCGCGAACGGCCCCTCGGGGAGCGGCTCGCGCTCCAGATCGAGCGCGAGCGTCTCGACGCGCAGCCCCTCGCGTCGTGCGCGCTCCGCGCACAGCCCGAGCCCGACCGTCGAGATGTCCACCGCGAGCACCTCGAGGCCGCGCCGCGCGGCCCAGCACGAATGGCGCCCCGAGCCCGCCGCGACGTCGAGCGCACGGCCGGTGTGCGGCAGCCAGGCCTCGTGTGCGTCGAGCCACGAGGGCGCGTCGCCGTAGGCAGGCGCGGCCGAGCGGTACCTCTCGTCCCAGCGCTCGCGGTCCTCGTCCGCCACGTGGCGCGCCCCCCTCTAGTGGTGGAACAGGCGCAGGCCCGTGTGGACCATCGCGATCCCGTACTCCCGGCACGCCGCCTCGATGTCCGCATCGCGCGTGGAGCCGCCCGGCTGCGCCACGAACCTCACGCCGTGCTTCGCGGCGTGATCGATGTTGTCGCGGAACGGGATGAAGCCGTCCGAGACCAGGGAGACACCATCGAGTGTCGCCAGCCACTGCCGCTTCTCGGACTCCTCGAGCAACACGAGCGGCTCGTCGAGCGCCTCGGCCAGCGCCTCGCGCTCGCTCGGCACCAGATCGCCCTCGATGTAGCGCACGCGCCAGTTGATCCGATCCTGCCGCTTCACGCCCTTCTGGAAGCGCAGCCCGAGCACCTTCGGGTGCTGGCCCAGGTACCACGTATCCGCCTTCGCTCCGGCGAGCTTCGTGCAGTCCACGCGCGACTGCTGCCCCGCGCCGATGCCGATCATCTGCCCGTCGAGCGCATAGCCCACGGAGTTCGACTGCGTGTACTTCAGGGCGATGAGGCCCAGGATCAGGTCGCGCCGCGCAGCGTCGGTGAGCGTGCCGCAGACGACCTTGTCGAGATCGGACGGCACGATCGCGCGCGCATTGCGGTCCTGCACGAGCCGCATGCCGAAGACCTCGCGCGACTCGCGCGCGGGCGGCACGAAGCCGGGATCGGCCTCGAACACGATGAAGCCACCGCCTTTCTTGCCCCGAAGGATCTCGAGCGCGCCCTCCTCGAAGCCCGGCGCCACGATGCCGTCGGAGACCACGCCCGCGAGGAACTCCGCCGTCTCGCGATCCACCGGCTCGGAGATCGCGACGAAGTCGCCGAACGAGCACTTGGGATCCGCACCGCGCGCGCGCACGTAGGCGAGCGCCGCCGGGGGGAGCGCGCGGCCCTGCACCTCGTAGGCGCGCGCGAGCGCGTCGCCGAGCGGGGCGGCCACTGCGGCCCCCGACGGCGAGACGTGCTTGAAGCTCGCCGCCGCGGGCAGCCCGAGCGCGGCCCGCACCTCGGCCACGAGCTGCCAGGCGTTGAGCGCGTCGAGCAGGTTGATCATCGACGGCGTGCCGTTGCGCAGCGCGATGGGGCCGTGGCCGTCGATGCCCTCGGCGAGCGCATGGGCCTGATGGGGATTGCATCCGTACTTGAGACGCAGGGGTTCGATGCGCATGGGATCCTCCGCTCCGGGCACCGCTCGCAGATCCCGGGCGCGAGGCTTGGCTCGGCGCGAGGCGAGGCAGCGCGGGCCGGGTAGCATGGGAAACGCCGCCCGATTCCTCAACGCACCGCGTGCGAGGCGATCGAGCACGTTGCCACCCGGCCGCAGGGGCGCCTATGCTCGCGCCCCCGTGTCGACTCCCCTTCGCTACCGGATGGCAGCGGCAGCACTTCGCGTCCTGCCGCGCGCGCTCCTCTCGCGACTCGCGGGGCGCGTCGCCGACCTGCCGCTCCCCCCCGCGCTCCTCGTCCCCGCGCTGCGCGCCTACGGGCGCGCATTCGGGGTGCGCTTCGACGAGATCCGTGACCCGCTTCCTCACTTCCCAACCTTCCAGCAATTCTTCACCCGTGCGCTCGTACCTGGCGCGCGGCCGATCGATTCCGCGCCCGATGCACTCGTCGCCCCCTGCGATGGCCGCTGGGGGGAACACGGCATCGTTCGCGAGGGGACCCTGCTGCAGGTGAAGGGGCGTCCGTATCCGCTCGCCGCATTGCTGGCGAGCGAGCGGGCGGCCCGCACCTTCGAAGGCGGAACCTACGCCACCTTCTATCTCGCTCCCGGCGATTATCACCGCTTCCACGCGCCGTGCGATCTTCGCTTCGTGCGGGCCACGTACGTGCCCGGGACGCTGTGGCCCGTGAACCGGATCGGCCTCGAGGCCGTCGACGGCCTCTTTGCGCAGAACGAGAGGATCTGCGCGCATGCGACCGTCGGCACGGGGGATCGCACGAAGTCGCTCGCGCTCGTCGCCGTGGGTGCGACCGTCGTGGGCCGCATCCGTGTGGCCTTCGACGATCGGATCACGAACCGCGCGGGAGCGAGGCTCGAGGAGCGGCCCTATCCGGCGGGTCACCCCTTCGCGAAGGGCGAGGAATGGGGACGCTTCGAGCTCGGATCGACGATCGTGATGATCGCCGAGCCCGGCGCGCTCGAGCTCGACGCGCGGGAGCCCGGCACCGCCCTTCGTCTCGGCCAGCGCATCGGAACGCTCCGGTGGGCGGCCGATCCGCCGCGGACCGCTCGAGGAGCGACGGCGCGGCACAGATCCTGAACGGGCGGAACGCATTTCGCGGGGTTCGATGGTCGTCCTCATGCGGTAAGCTGGGAGCGAACCGTGCCCCTGGCCGGGCCCCACTCACGGAGAGGAGAAGAGAGCGAATGGATATCCACAAGCTGCTCCGCCATCCCCGCTTTCGTTGGGACGTTCGCCAGCCGCCGAGCGCGGGCGCCCTCGATGGGTTCGCGCGCAAGGCTCCCGCGAATCTGTCCGTGACCTCCCGCCGCTTTCTCGAGGCCTGCAACGGCGGGCGCGGGCCGGTTCCCTTCGCGGAGGGGACGGTCGACATCTGGCCCGTCGAGGACGTACTCGCCCGGAACGAGGAGCTCGAGATCGCGAAGAAGCTCCCGGGCTTCTTCGCGATCGGCGCCGACGGCAGCCGCCTCTTCGCGCTCGACCTTCGCGAGAAGGACGGCGCACCGGTCGTCTCGGCCCCCCTCTTCTCCCTCGATGCCGAGCGCACGACGCCGGTCGCGAACAGCTTCTCGGAGTTCCTCGAGGCGGCGACGCTGATGGAGCAGATCGCCTGAGCTATCCCCCGCCCGAGCACTTCCTGCGCGATCTGTGCCTGCGCCTCGATCGAAGGGGCGACAAGGTGGAAGCGCAGATGCCCGTCGCGCCGCATCTCCTCACCGACCGCGGAACGCTGCGGACCGGCGCGATCGCGACGCTCGCCGACGTGCTCGCGGGAGCCGCTGCCGTGCGTGCCGCTCATCCGGATTGGACGACCACCTCGCACCTGTCCGTACACGCATCCCGTCCCGCACGCGAGGCATCGGTGATCGCAGCGGCCGAGCTCGTGCGCTGCGGCCGGCGCGCGATCGTCGTCGCCACCGACGTCACGGATGCGCGCAGCGGCGATCTCGTCGCCTACGCCACGATCGCGTTCACGCGCCTGCAGCTCGAACGCCGGGTGGTCGCCTTCGATGCCGACGCGGAGCACGAGCGCCTCGACTTCACGCGCACCGGGGATCCTCCGGGCTCGCCGCTGCTCGAGCGGATGGGAGTCCGTCCGTGTCCGGTCGCTGCGGGCGAGCTCGAGCTCGATGTGGTGGACTTCGTCCGCAACAGCATGGGCGCGGTCCAGGGCGGCGTGCTCGCCACGCTCGCCGAGGCCGCGGCCGAGTCGTCGCTGCGCGCCGCAACGCAGGCGCCCTTCGTCGTCGCGGATCTCGCGATCCACTACCTGGAGCTCGGCCGCACCGGGCCGATCCGCACGCGCACGCGTGTGCTGCGCCGCGGCCACGACCACGCCGTGGCGCACGTCGAGATCGTCGATGGCGACACCCCGATGCGACGGCTGTGCCTGGCGACCGCCACGGCCGTGCCCCTCGATCCCCCAGCAGTGCGTCCTGGGTGAAGCGAACCCCCGGAGGACGCGGAGACTCCCGATGTGGAAGGCCACCGGAATCGACCCGAAGATCCACGAATACCTGCTCGCGCATCGCAGCCCCGACGACGCGATCCTCGAAGAGCTTCGCGCGGAGACGGAGCGCACGACGGGCCCATACGCGCAGATGCAGATCTCTCCCGAGCAGGGCACGTTCCTCGGCCTGCTCGTCGCCGCGATCGGCGCGCGGCGGGTGCTCGAGATCGGCACCTTCACGGGCTACAGCGCGTTGTGCATGGCGCGCGCCCTGCCCACGGACGGCACGCTCATCACCTGCGACCGCAGCGAGGAGTGGACGGAGATGGCGCGCCGCTACTGGCAACGCGCGGGCGTGCGCGATCGCATCGACCTGCGCCTAGGCGCGGCCACCGACACCCTGCGCACACTACCGCACGACCCCGCGTTCGATCTGGCGTTCATCGATGCGGACAAGAAGGGCTACCCGCTCTACTTCGAGGAGTGCTTGGCGCGCCTGCGCCCGAACGGGATCGTGGTGTTCGACAACGCCTTCCTGCTCGGCGCGGTCGTCGATCCCGCGAACCAGAGCGAGGACACGATGGCGATCCGCCGCACGAACGCGCTCGTCGCCGCGGATCCCCGCGTGGAAGCCGTGACGATCGCAGTCGCCGACGGGCTCCTCCTCGCGCGCAAGCGCGGCTAGCGCGAGGCGCTGCGGCCGCGCGCCGGGTACGCCCGGATCCGTCAGTCGATGTGGCGGACGAAGCCGAGGACGGGCAGCTCGATCACGACGCACGTGCCCCCGGCGGGCGGCGATTCGATGCGCATGCGGCCTCGATGCCCCTGTACGATGCCGCTCGCGATGGACAGCCCGAGCCCCGTGCCGCCTCCCTTCGTGGTGAAGAACGGCTCGAGCACCTTCTGGCGCAGCTCCTCGGGAATCCCCGGACCGGTGTCCACCACGCGCAGCTCCAGCACCGGCGGCTCGAGCATCAGCTCCGCCTCGAAGCGCAGCGTACCGCCGTCGCGCATGGCATCGATCGCATTCTCGGCCAGGCACACGAGCGCCGAGTGGATCATCGAGCGATCCACGATGACCGTTGGCAGACCCTCGTCGAAGTCGGTCTCGACGGTGATGCCGCGTGCGGCAGCCGTCTCGCGCAGCAGCGCAGCGACCTCGCGAATCATGTCCGCGGGCCGTTCGGGCGTGAGCTCGAGCGCGCCGCGGCGGAACAAGCGAAGCGTCCCGTCCACCACCTTCCGGATCCGGCCCGCCAGGTGCACGATCCGCTGCGCCATGGGGTCCGGCGTGGGCGAGGACTCGACGAGCATCGTCGCCATGCCGATCAGGGCCGCGAGCGGGTTGTTGATCGAATGAGCGACCGCTGCGGCCAGGTCCTCCTTGGCGCTCAGCCGCTGCGCCTCGACGAAGCGCTCCGCGAGCGTGGTGAGTCGCGAGAGCGGAACCGACGCATCCGCTCCACCGGCGCCCGACGGATCCCCCTCGCCGGACCCGACCCGGACGAGCGCGAGCACATGGGGGCGACCGCGAAACATCGCGTGCCGAAGCCGCATGTGCACCGCAACGGGGTCGCCCTCTCCGATCGAGAGCTCGCCCACGTGCTCGCGCAAGCGGCCGCCGCGCGCGGCCTCGATGTCGAGCACGAGCTGCGTGCGGCGCTCGGGGGCCACCGCGCCGAAGAGCGGCTGCGCGAGGACCTCGGCCCGCGAACGTCCGAGCCGATCCGCGAGCGCTACGTTGCAGTGCGCGATCCGTCCGTCCTCGCCGACCAGCATGACGCCCTCGTCGAGCGCATCGAGGATCTCGAACCAGTCCATCTCCCACAGCTCGGGGGGGCGAGCCGGCGGGCTCGGTCGATCGGGCATCGCTCTCGCTCCTTCACCCACGAATCGTGCGACGTTCGCCGCGGGCCCCGGTAGAGTACCATCGCGCCGCGCTCGCGACGGCGCATGCGGAGGGGGCGAATGAAGCGAAGGGATCTGCTCGAGAAGGCCGTCGCGGGTGCCGCGGGGATCGTGGGCGCATCGGCGCTCGGCGGCTGTCGCCGCGACGAGAGCCCGGCCGCGCCCGCCGTGCACACTCGTCCCCACATCGAATGGCGGCTCGTCTCGAGCTTCCCCCGCGGACTCGACACGATCTACGGTGCGGCGGCAGCGCTCGCGCGGCGCGTGGAGGAGATGTCGTCGGGGCGATTCCGCATCCGCCCCTACCCCAGCGGCGAGATCGTCCCCGGCCTGCAGGTGATGGACGCCGTGCAGCAGGGCGCCGCGCACGTGGGGCACACCGCGAGCTACTACTACATCGGGAAGAATCCCGCGTTCGGCTTCGACACGGCCGTCCCCTTCGGGCTCTCCGCGCGCCAGCAGGCGGCCTGGCTGCAGCAGGCGGGAGGCGCCGAGCTGCTCGCCCCTCTCTTCGCGGAGCTCGACATCGTCTCCTTCTTCGCGGGGAGCACGGGCGCGCAGATGGGCGGATGGTTCCGGAACGAGATCCACTCCGTCGCGGATCTGCAGGGGCTCAAGATGCGCATCCCCGGACAGGGCGGTGTCGTGATGAACCGCCTCGGTGTCACCGTGCAGGTGCTCGCGGGCGGCGACATCTATCCCGCGCTCGAGCGCGGAGCGATCGACGCCACGGAGTGGATCGGCCCCTACGACGACGAGCGGCTGGGCTTCCACAAGGTCGCGAAGTACTACTACTACCCGGGCTGGTGGGAGCCGGGTGCATCGCTGTCGTTCTACGTACACCGCCCGCTGTGGGAGACGCTGCCCGCGGACTACCAGGCGATCTTCCGCTGCGCTGCCGCGGAAGCCGCGCACACGATGCAGGCGCAGTACGATGCACGCAATCCGGCGGCGCTCGAGCGCTTGCTCGCCGCAGGAGTCGAGCTTCGCGCCTTCCCTCCCGACGTGATGACGGCCGCGCAGCGCGAGACGGACGCCTGGCTCGAGGAGCACGCCGCGGCCGATCCGCGCTTCCGGCGCGTCTACGAACCGTGGCGCGCGTTCCGCGATCGCTCCTTCGCCTGGTTTGCCACCACGGAACGCGCCTACGCCGATTTCGCGTTCCAGCTTCCCCGGCGCTGAGGGCACCGCCCATCCGCGTCCGACACCGTACGGTGACGCACCGTCCCTCGGGTTCCGGTGCGCGGCGGCGCGAAGGGCCGGATCAGCGCGCCCAGGTCGCCAGCCCGGGGAACGCGATCACCAGGAGCAACGCGAGGATCTGGAGCGCAATGAAGGGGACCACGCCGCGATAGATCTCGGGCGTCGAGATGCGGGGCGGCGCCACGCCGCGCAGGTAGAACAGTGCGAAGCCGAACGGAGGCGTGAGGAAGCTCGCCTGCAGGTTCATCGCCAGCACGACGCCGAGCCAGACCAAGTCGATGCCGAGCGCGCGCGCCGCCGGCACGAGCAGCGGCAGCAGGATGAAGGCGATCTCGAAGAAGTCGAGGAAGAAGCCGAGCGCGAAGACCGCGAGGTTCGCCACGACGAGCAGACCGATGCGCCCTCCGGGAAGATTCGTGAGGAGCGCCTCGATCCACAGATCGCCGTGCACGCCGCGGAAGACCAGCGCGAACGCCGACGAGCCCACGAGCAGGAAGAGCACCATCGAGGTGAGCCGCGTCGTCTCCCTCGCCGTCGCGCGAAGCGCGGCGAGATCGAGCCGGCCGTTCGCCCATGCGAGCACGATGGCACCCGCGGCACCGAGCGCTCCGGCCTCGGTGGGTGTGGCGATGCCCCAGAAGATGCTGCCGAGCACGAGCAGGATGAGCAGCAGCGGCGGGATCATCACCCGCACCACGTGGCGGGCGAGCGCCGCGCCCGCGAGCGTGCGCTCCTCGGCAGGCAGCGCCGGTGCCTCGGCCGGCCTCGCGACCGCCACCCCGATCACGTACGCGGCGTACAGCCCCGCGAGCAGCAGTCCCGGCACCAGCGCAGCGACGAAGAGATCGCCGACGGAGACCCCGAGCTGGTCGCCGAGCACGATGAGCACGACGGAAGGCGGGATGATCTGCCCCAGCGTGCCCGACGCTGCGATCACCCCGGTGGACAGACGCGGCGAGTAGCCGTAGCGCAGCATCACGGGGAGCGAGATCAGCCCCATCGCTACCACCGAGGCACCCACCACGCCCGTCGCCGCGGCGAGCAGCGTCCCCACGAACACGACGGCGAGCGCGAGGCCGCCGCGCAGCGGACCGAACAACATGCCGATCGTCTGCAGCAGGTCCTCGGCGAGCTTCGATTTCTCGAGCATCGTCCCCATGAAGACGAAGAAGGGAACCGCGAGCAGGACGTAGTTCGACATCGTGCCGAACACGCGCTCGGGGAAGGCGAAGAGCAACGGCGCATCGACCTCGCCGACCGCCACGCCGATCGCCCCGAACACCACCGCCGTGCCGCCGAGCGCGAATGCGACCGGGTAGCCCGAGAAGATCAGGACGAAGAGGGCCAGGAACATGAGCGGCCCGAGCCACTCGCCGCTCATGCGCTGCCTCCGTGCCGGGGTGGATCCGCCGGCCGTGCCCCTCGCAGCACCGCGAAGCTCTTGATCGCCTGCGCGCCCCCCTGGACGCCGAGCCAGGCGAACGCGAAGGGGATGAGCGTCTTGATCGGATACCGCGGCAGGCCGCCGGGATCGGGCGATCCCTCGAGGAGCGCCCACGAGCTCACCACCGTGGGCCACGAGGCCACGACGCCGAGCCCGCAGAACGGAAGCAGCAGCACGAGGGCGCCGGCCAGATCGATGCGCGCCCGCGCGCGCGCGGACAGCCGCCCGTAGAACACGTCCACCCGCACGTGTCCATCCGAGGCGAGCGTCGACGCCGCACCGAGCAGGAACACCACGCCGAACAGGACCCACTGCAGCTCGATGTATACGTTCGAGCTGAGGTTCCAGTGCACGAAGCGCCCCACGTAGCGGCCCACGGCGTTGTACGCGCCGATCGCCACCATGGCGAGCACGAGCCACGCCACCACGTGCCCGAGCGCGAGGCTCGCGCGATCGATCGCGTTCGACAGACGCAGCGCCCGCTGCAGCGCTCGCGACATCCGCGTCTCCCCCACCCTCTCGATGCGCCCGGTCGCGCTCACCTTGGCGCTGCCCGCACACCGCCTGCGGACACACCGGCGCGCGCAGTGTAGCAGCATCGATGCGGTCGATCCGAGCCGCATCGGCTGCGCCGCCGGGCTACTCTTGCAGCCCGAACGCCCCGCGAGGGGCCGCGCACGGGAGGACGAGCATGGGCGAGCCGGCCGAGACAATCTTCGACAAGATCCTGAGCGGGGAGATTCCCTCGCATCGCGTCTACGAGGACGAGCACGTCTACTCGTTCCTCGACATCTACCCGCTCTCGCCGGGACACACGCTCGTGATCCCCAAGAAGCGGGCCGCCTACCTGCACCAGCTCGACGACGAGAGCGCCGCGGCCCTCGGGCGCGCGCTGCCGCGCATCGTACGCGCGGTGATGAAGGTGACGGGCGCCACCGAGTACAACGTGCTGCAGAACAACGGACGCGGTGCACACCAGGCGGTGTTCCATGTGCACTTCCACGTCATCCCGAAGATGGGCGAGCGCGGGCTCGGCATCGGCTGGATCCCATCGCGCCTCGATTCCGCCGAGGGCGAGAAGCGCGCCGCCGCGATGCGCGAGTCCCTCGCGCAGGAGAGCTGAGCCGCGCGGCACGCTGGGCGGGAGCCGCGCAATCCGCCCTACCCGTGCTCGAGGCGCGCGTCGCCGGAGAGCCACAACGGGCGGCCCGCGCGAAGCGTCGCCATCACCCGATCGCTCGATGGATCGCACCGTACCTCGCGCCACGGACGATCGAGAAGGCACAGATCCGCGGGTGCGCCCACGGCGATCCGGCGCGGAGCGCCACCCGGCGCGTCCGGCGGCGTCGTGAACCGCGCGAGCGCCTCCTCGGGCGCGAGGGCCTCGTCGGGACCGAGCGCGAAGCCCTCGCGGGTGCGCCGATCCATCGCGGCGCGGATCGCGAGCCATGGATCGGGACCGCCGAAGGGCGCATCCGTCCCCGCACCGAGTGCAATGCCCGCCGCGAGGAAGCCGCGCAGCCGGTACAACCAGGGGAGGTCGGCGGAATCGACGTCGCTGCGGTACGCATCGCCGCGCTCGTAGACGAACGAGGGCTGCGTCACCACGGCGAGGGGGAGCCTCGCCACCCAGGCGACGACATCGGGCGGCGCGACCGAGGCATGCTCGAGGCGATCGCCGGAGCGGCACCCGGCCGCCTCGAGCGCGCCGATGGCGAGCACCGCCTCGGCGCGCGTCACGCAGTGGATCGCCACCGCGCGAT
>CAZOTO010000089.1:0-13691 GCA_964582775.1 uncultured Myxococcales bacterium | reverse complement strand
CGCGCACGATCTGCCCGGTGACCCACGCCGCGGCGTCGGAGACCAGGTAGAGCAGCGTGCCCACCAAGTCCTCCGGCTCGCCGATGGGCTTGAGCGCAATCGCGGGCGCGAGCGCCTTCACCATCCCCGGCGGCCGCGCGGATTCGCCCGCGGGCGTGTCGATCATTCCGGGCGCGATGCAGTTCACGGTGATGCCCGCGTGTCCGAGCTCCTGCGCGAACCAGCTCGTGAGCCCCTGGATCGCGAGCTTGCTGATGCCGTAGGCGTGCCCGCCCTCGAAGGCACCCACCGACGACTGGTTCACGATGCGCCCGCCCCCGCGCGCGATCATGAGCGGAGCGATCGCGCGGATGCAAAGCAGCGTGCCCGTGAGGTTCACGTCGAGCGTCGCGTGCCAGAGCTCGAGGGGATACGTGAGAAGCGGCCCCTTCACCGGCTGCATGAACGCCGCGTTGTTCACCAGGAGGTCGACGCCACCGCAGCGCTCGCTCGCAAAGGCCGCGAGCCGCTGCACGCGATCCTCCTGCGCGATGTCCACGTCTGTGCCCCAGGCCTCGTGGCCGGCGGCGCGAAGCGACGCCGCCGTCGCCTCGGCACCATCGCCATCGAGATCCGCCACGATCACGCGCGCGCCGTTCTGCGCGAGGGCTCGGGCATAGACGGCGCCGATGCCCCGCGCACCACCCGTCACCACCGCCACCTTGCCACCGAGATCCACCTTCACGGCTTTCCTCCGCGCGACGCAGCCATGCGTTGCATCACATCGACCGCGGCGAGTCCCTCCAGCGCGAGCCCGTAGCCGAGCGCCTCGTCGAGCAGCCGCTTGAGCCGCACCGTGAGCACGACGCGCGCGTAGCGCCGCGTGAGCTCGGGAAGCGCCGCGAGCTGGCGCGCGAGCTCGTAGGCGCGCGGCAGCAGGCGATCCGGCGGAAGGACCTCGTTCACCACGCCGAGCGCCAAGGCCTCGTGCGCGGACAGCACCTGGCCCGTCCACAGGAAGTAGCGGCCGCGATTCACGCCGAGCAGCTCCTGCCACACGACGTGAACGCCGTCGCCGGGAACCGTGGCGAAGGGGATGTGCGGGCGATCCTGGAAGCAGGCGGTGTCGGAGGCGAGCGTGATGTCGGAGAGGACCGCGAGCTCGGCGTGGATCGTCGCGGGTCCGTTCACCGCGCCGATCACCGGGACCTCGATGTCGAGCAGGTTGCGCAGCAGGCGCTTGCCCTCGGAGTACACGTGATCCCAGTCGCTGGGCGAGCGGGTCTGCGCGTCCCATCCGAACTGGTGGATGAACTCGTCGCCCGTTCCGGTGAGGATCACCACGCGATTGTCGCGATCCATCCCGATGTCGTGGAAGGCGGAGCACCAGTCGCGATGATTCTGCGACGCGTACACCACCGGCCCTCCGTTGGTGTGAAGGCGCACGAGCAGGATGCCCTGCGCGTCGCGCT
Organism: uncultured Myxococcales bacterium; assembly: GCA_964582775.1. Classification (GTDB taxonomy): domain Bacteria; phylum Myxococcota_A; class UBA9160; order SZUA-336; family SZUA-336; genus CAZOTO01. The sequence goes on along the minus strand of CAZOTO010000089.1, from coordinate 12,240 downwards.
CGAAGTGGATCGTGGGGTAGCGATCGAAGTACGCGGGACGCATGGGGCCTCCTCCTCGCCTGCGCGCCACGCCGGGACGGCGCGCGGCGCCGGTACGCTCTCGCCCCGCGCTACGCCTTCACCACCGGCAGCGTGAGGTGCGACGGGTGCTGCGCGTCGTGGAAGACCTGCTGCACCGCCTTCTGCGCGTCCGCCGCCGTCCCGAGCGCGGGCACCACCCTCGAGTTCAGATTGCGATCGAAGCGGGGGAAGTTGCTGCTCGAGATCTCGAGGCGGATGCGATGGTTCGCCTGGAAGGTGTGCGCCACGTCCCACAGATCGATCGTGAATTCGGTGAGCTTCCCGGGCTCCAGGAACTCCTCGCGATCGCGCCCGTTGCGATAGCGCGCGCGGACGATGCCCTCGGAGATGTTCGCGCAGTATCCGCTCGGCTCGACGTCGACGAGCTTGGCCGTGAAGTCGGTGTCCTCGGCGCTGCTGCTCGCGTGGAGCGTCACCGTGATCGGGCCCGCGATCGCCACGGGCTCCGCCAGACGCGGCGTGGTGTAGACCAGGATGTCCTGCCGCTCCTCGACCTGCGTCTGATCCTCGACGCCCGACGGCACGCCGATCATGCTACGACCGCCGCAGGTGGGCACCGGATCGAGCGGATCGTAGACGAAGCTGTCGTGCGGCTCGGTGGATGGAGTCCGTGGGCCGAGCGTTCCATCGCCCATGCGCGTGTTCGCTTGCCCCGCGCTGTGCAGGTAGTAGCGCGTCGGCGTATGCGCGGGCGGCCAGGACGCCACTTCCTTCCAGGCATTCTCGCCCATCTGGTAGTACATGGCGCCGTTCTCGGGCAGGAACTTCCTGGGTCCGCCGCGCAGGTAGTGATCGAACCAGGCGAAGGCGATGCCGGCGAGCGTCTCGGGACCGGTAATCGCATCGGGGCCGAAGTCGCGCTGGCCTGCGTGGCTCGCGCGCTTGTTGTAGTAGGCGCTGTGGTCCCAGGGACCGAGGAGCAGGCGATGCTGGTCGCGCACGCTCGGATCGCTGCGCTGCGCGAGCGCCGCGGCAAAGTCGAGGTGCCCCCGCAGACACGTGTCGTACCACGAGCTCATGTGCAGCACGGGCACCTTCACGCGATCGGCTGCGGCCACGGCATCCACATCGCGCCAGAACTCGTCGTAGCTCGGATGCGACAACCATTCGCGCCAGTACGGAGCGGCACCGTCTTGATACGGAGGGAAGTCGATGAGCGGCAGGAAGCGCGCCGAGCCGACCATGTCGCCCGACGCCTCGGAGATCTTGCGCACCGCCTCCTGCTGGGCCTCGGCGGAGAGCCCCAGGCGCGAGACCGTGTCCCGCGCGAGGATCGTCCACACCCACGACATCTGGAAGCCGAGCTCGAGCGCGCCGTTCGAGTACGTCCACCCCGCGGTGTAGTCCGTCGCGGTCATGTAGGCGAAGGCCGCCTTCAGATGCGGCGGTGCGGCGACCGCTCCCTGCACGGCCGTCCAGCCGAGCGCGCACGCGCCATACAGGCCCACGTTCCCGTCCGACCAGGGCTGCACCGCGGCCCACTCGACCAGGTCGTAGGCGTCCTCGCGCACCTTCGTGTAGGGGCGCCACGTTCCCTCGGAGCCCTGGCGACCGCGCGCCTCCTGCACCACGACGACGTAGCCGCGCTGCGCGCCGACGAGCGGGCTAAACAGAAGCTCGTGCATGGCCAGGAAGTGATCGTTGTCGTAGGGATGGCCGTTCACCAGCACGGGATGACGCTCGCCGTCGTCGGGCCGGTACACGTCGGTGGCGAGCCGCACGCCGTCGCGCATCTCCACCATGACGTCGCGCTCGATCCGGATGTTGGGGGTCATGGGCGCTCTCCTCTGCAGCGCAGCGATCGATCCTACGGCGAGCGATTCTATCACCGAAGCCACCCGCCGCCCGCCCGGCCGGGATCCGCTCCGCCGCGCGAATAGCGTCGAACGAGGATCTTGCAAGTTCGGCTCGATTGGTTTCTGATCGAGCGGGCATGCGAATGCGCGCGAGGCACCGCGCCGGTGCCCACGCGAACCACGCACACACGCCAGGGAGGGCGAGAGATGACGAGCGAGGCCGCGGGACCGCAGAGAAGCTTTTCGAGCCGTCTGATCGGAGCCCTGAAGCTCGACGCGAGCGTCTACGAGGAAGTGGAGCACGACCCGGGCGCCCTGCCCCAAGCGATCGCCGTGGTGGCGCTCGCGGCGCTCGCCGGCGGCATCGGCGCGGTCGGTGCCGTGGGCTGGGGCGGGCTCGTCACGGGCGTGATCGGAGCCGCCGTGGCGTGGGTCGTCTGGTCCGGGATCGTGTGGATCATCGGCGTGAAGCTCTTCCAGTACACCTCGGACTTCGCCGAGCTGCTGCGCACCCTGGGCTTCGTGGCTGCGCCGCAGACTTTGTACGTGCTCGCAATCCTGCCGCTGCCGATGCTCCGCACCGTGCTCGGCCTGGTGATCCTGGGGATGACGCTCGTCGGGTTCGTACGCGCGGTGCGCCAGGCACTCGACATCACCACCGAGAAGGCGCTCTTCGTCGCGCTGCTCTCGCTCGGTGTGCACCTCTTGATGCTGTGGATCCTGGGGATGGCGATGGTCGCGCGGGGGTGAGGCCGATCGTGCGCGCGAGGTCCTGAAGCGAGCGGCCCTCGACTACTCGTCTTTCGTGTCCGACTCGTCCCGAGTGTCGTTCTTTCCGGAGTTCGGCTCCGGACGAATCACCGGACGATGGATCGTCACCCCGGGCGTCTCGCGTGCCAGCGGCGAAGCGTCCTCCTTCGTCACCGCGCGATTCCGGTGGCGCAACCTCTCGGGAGTGCGCTTCGATGCGTCGCTCGCCGGCGCGGAAGCGGAGCCTCCGGCGCTCGCCTTCGGGTTCGTCGCCCTTCCCGCAGGAAGACGCCGGCCGCGCACACCATCGCCGAACCGCACGTCGGCGCCCGATGCAGCGGGACGACGAACGTCGTGCCTGGGTGACGCCGTACCCGGTGCAGGCAGAGCCGGCGTGGCGGCGACGCCCGGACCTCGGGTAGGGGACGCCGCAACGGGCGCACCCGTCACGGGTGCCTCTTGCGCGCGCTCGGATTCCCCGGCCAGGACCACGGGAGCCACGAGCAGCATACACGACGCGGTGACAGCGCGAGCGGCCCGCACGAGATCCTCCTACCCGATCCGGCGATACCCCCAGAGACCGGCGAGCGACGCCGCCAGCAGCCACGCGGCCGGCGGGGCCGGAACGGCGACCATCGAGGTGATCACGCCGATGCCGTCGAAGAGGATGGTGCCCGAGGCATCGCCCTCGGTGATGAGGAACGCGGCCACGTCGGCGTCCCCCAGCTCCGGCGGCAGCAAGCGGAACGCCAAGCTGTCGAAGAGCGTGCTGTCGAACGAGATCAGGGCGAAATCCAGGACGACTCCGCCGAACACGTTGTCCTCGCCATCGATCGATGCACCGGTCTGCAACGCGAGCAGCCCCCAGGTGTCCGCAAGCTGCCCCGCAACCACGGGCGGCGTGGGGGAGAGCAGCCAATTGATGGCGTCGGCCGTGTCGGCGTCGATCGGCTCGTCGTCGAGGATCGCCAGGGTGGGAACCGTTCCCGAGAGGACGGGCCCACCCGCTCGCGTCAACGTGAAGCTTCCCGCGAGCGGGTACTGCGCCTCGACCCCATCGACCACGCCCGGGCCCGAGGGACCCGTGTAGACGAACGTGCCGGAGAATCCGGTCCCGACCGTCGTTCCCGCGAGCTGTCCAGTGCCCGTGTCCTCCCCGACCGCAAGGATGGAGCCCGTGAACGTCACGGTCGCGGCGGCGGCCAGGTCGCCGCTCATCAGGAACCAGGTCGCCACCCACAGAGCAGAAAGCGTTGGGCGCAGCTTCATGATCGTCCTCCTCGTCTCCAAGGGTCTCGAAGCTCGCGAGCCGGTCGGGGGCGATGCGAACCTATCACCGGCGTCTGCCGCCAGGCAACAAGAATCGGTGTCTCCCCATTCCGTTGCCAGTCTGCCGAACGAGCCGGCCGTCGCCTCCTACCGGAAACTTCAATCCCTCTCAAAAACGGCAGCCATGCCTTGGCCACCGCCGATGCACATGGTCACGAGCCCATAGCGCCCATCGCGCCGTTCGAGTTCGTACAGCATGGTGGTCAGCATACGCACTCCGGTGGCGCCGATGGGATGTCCGAGCGAGATCCCCGAGCCGTTCACGTTGAGCCGGTCCGGATCGTTCCAGCCCCAGCCCGCGAGGACCGCGAGCACCTGGCAGGCGAAGGCCTCGTTGAGCTCCACCAGGTCCATGTGATCGAGCGCGAGCCCCGTCCTCGCCATGAGCCTCTCCACCGCGGGCACGGGGCCGATGCCCATGCGCGCGGGGTCGCATCCGGCGGCGGCCCAGCCACGCAGGAAGGCCATCGGCTGGAGGCCGAGGCTCGCGAGCGCGTCCTCGGCCACGACCAGACACGCCGCGGCGGCATCGTTCTGCTGGCAGGAGTTCCCCGCGGTAACGGTTCCGTCCTTCGCGAGCGGGCGCAGCTTCGCGAGCGATTCGAGGCTCGAATCCGCGCGAATGCCCTCGTCGCGCGAGAACACGACGGGATCGCCCTTCTTCTGCGGAACGGGAACGGGCACGATCTCGGCATCGAACCTACCGGCGGTCCATGCGTCGGCCGCACGGTGATGGCTGCGCACCGCGAGCTCGTCCGCCTGCTCGCGAGAGATGCCGTACTCGCGCGCCAGGTTCTCGGCGGTCTCGATCATCCCCGAGATGTAGCCGAAGCGCTCAACGGGCTGGGATCGCTCGCGACCGCGCTCCAGCCGGTCGTGCAGCTTCACCGAGCCCGCGCGCGCGCCCCAGCGCACGTCGGTCGTGTAGTACTCGATGTTGCTCATGCTCTCGACGCCGCCCGCGAGCACGACGTCCGCCGCTCCGCTCTGCACCATCATCGCGGCGGTCGCGACGGCTTGCAGCCCGCCTCCGCAGCGCCGATCGAGCTGCATGCCGGGCACCTCGATGGGAAGTCCCGCCTGCAGCGCGATCCAGCGGCCGACGCACGGCGTCTCGCCGTTCGCGTAGGACTGCGCGAAGACCACGTCGTCGATGCGCGCGGGATCGAGACCGGTGCGCGCGAGCAGCGCGCGCACGACGGTGGCGCCGAGCTCCTCGACGCAGACGGTGCGAAGGGCTCCGCCGAAGGTTCCGACGGGGGTTCGCACGGGGGAAACGATGGCTGCGCGTCTCACGGCTCTCTCTCCTGTTCCGGGTTCACTTCGATGGGAAGGGGCGGACCGCGTCGTGGGCCGCTCGCTCGAGGGCTTCGCGGTGCTGGGGATGCGCGATGGCGATCATGCGCTGCACGCGCTCGCGCACGGAGCAGCCGCGAAGATCGGCGACACCGTACTCGGTCACGATGAGGCCCGCATCCGCGCGCGGCGTGCTCACGGGACCACCGAGCGTCGCCACGATGCGGCTCGCCTCGCCCGCACGCGACGGCAGCGCGACGATGGGAAGACCTCCCTTTGCGCGGTGTGCGCCGCGCAGGAAGTCCATGGCGCCGCCGACTGCGCCCACGTATACGCCACCCGCGACCTCGGCATTGATCTGACCCGTCAGGTCCACCTCGATCGCGGAGTTGATCGCGGTGAAGCGGTCGAGGCTCGCGAGCACGTTGGGATCGTGCGTGTACGCCGTGGAGCGGAAGCGAACGGACGGATTGCGATGGGCGAAGTCGTGGATGCGGCGACTGCCGATCATCAGTCCCCCGATCGAGATCCCCGTGTCGCGCGCCTTGCGCGCGTTGGTGATGACACCCGCCTCCACGAGATCCGCCACACCGTCGACGATCGCCCCGGAGTGCACGCCCAGATCGCGGTGCTGGGAGAGCTGCGCGAGAACGGCTTCGGGAATCGCGCCCAGGCCAAGCTGCAGCACGGCGCCGTCCTCGATCACGCCGGCGGCGTGACGGCCGATCGCGAGCTCGACCTCGCCGGGCTCGGCGCGTGACGACTCGAGCGGCTGACGCGAGGTGCGAACGATCACGTCGATGTCGTCGCCGGTGAGCTCGCGCTCGCCATGGGTCCACGGGGCGAGCGCGTTCACTTCGGCGATCACGACGCGCGCGGTGTCGATCGCGGGGAGCAGGTACTCGTGCGCGATGGACAGGCTGTAGCGGCCACGCTCGTCCGGCGGCGCCACCTGCAGCAGCAGCACGTCGATGCGCAGCGCACCGCTCGCGATCCTCTCGGGGAGCTCCGAGTAGTGACACGGCAGCACGTCGAGCACGCCCGCCTTCGACAGCGCGCGGTTGCGCCCGTTGCCCCCGTACGCGAGGAAGTCGATCGCATCCGCGTGCTCGGGCACGAAGGTGTCGGCGTGCGACATCCCGAGGAACACGCGGAAGCGCCCACCCACCGCGTGGCGCTGCGCGGCCAGCGCGCACGTGAGCGGCAGGGGCTCCGCATTCGCCTGGCCCCACAGGATCGTATCGCCGGGGCGGATCCAGGCGGCGAGATCGAGGGCGTCGGCGGCGATTTCGCGGGGCATGACAAGCGCTTCCTTCGGAACGAGCCGCAGGACAGTTGCACAGACGGCCCGTCCCGCCCAGGGATCGCGCCGTCGGCGCCGCATCGAACGGACGATGCGCTCGACCATGCAGCGCATCCCCGGGCGCGCGCCCCTTCGTCTCGGTGGCAAGGATGCGGCTTCCGCGCGAAGATGCGTCGACGCGACCCACTGCAGAGGGGACCGGCTTCGATGATGCGACGGCCCTGGATCCTTGTGTTCGCCCTTCTCGTCATCGGCTGCAAGCAGACGGCCCCCTCGGCCTCCGCTCCGGACGCGCCGAAGGGTGCCGCGAGTGCGTGGCACGATCTCGCGGCGCGGGACAATCGCGCGTCGGTCCCGCTCACGCCTCCGATGGCGCTGCACCAGAAGGAGAACATGCGCGACCATCTGATCGCGATCGAGGAGATCCTGACTGCGCTCGCCGCGCGCGACTTCGACACCGTCCGCGCTGCCGCGTCGCGCATCGGGTACTCGCCGGAGACCGAGCAGATGTGCGAGCACATGGGCGCGGGCGCCGAAGGCTTCACCGAGCGCGCCCTGCACTTCCATCGCACCGCGGATCGCATCGCCGAGGCCGCGCAGCAGGGCGACTTCGAGGGATCACTCGCCGCGGTCGCCGAGACGCTCGCCACCTGCAACTCGTGCCACCGGACCTTCCGTCAGGAGCTCGTCGACAGTGCCGCATGGATGGGAACCACCGGAACCGCACCGCCGAGCGACGAGCACGCCCCCGCGCACTGACGCCGCGATCGGGGAGACATGTGATTCGGGCGCATCCACGGCTCCGCGGGTGAATCATGCGGGGAATCGGGTACCGTGGGTCACGGAGCCAATGGGCCGTCTACCTCGAGGGGAACAAGATGAACTCAGTCCTGCGCGTGTGGATGACCTCGTGCCTACTCGCAGCCGTTCTCATCGGTTGTGCCACTCCCCAAGGGGATCGACGGGCCACCAGCGTCGTCGACTTCCTGTACCCGAACGAGAAGGAACCCGTGGCCGAGCAGGGGATCCCCGTCCTAAAGCTACCCATGCGGGTCGGCATTGCATTCGTTCCGGAGACGGATCGCTATCGCCCGGAGAGGATCACGGAGGCGAGGAAGGGGCAGTTGCTCGAGGAAGTCTCCGAGCACTTCCGTTCGCGAGACTTCATTCGCGGCATCGAGATCATTCCCTCGGCCTACCTGCGGTCCAAGGGAGGCTTCGAGAATCTCGACCAGATCCGCGCGATGTTCGGCGTGGATGTCATCGCATTGGTATCCTACCACCAGACACAGTTCACTGACGAGGGCGTGCTCTCGCTCGCCTACTGGACGATCATCGGTGCGTATGTCGTGCGCGGCGAGAAGAACTCCACGCATACGATGGTAGACGCAGTCGTGCTCGACATTCCCAGCCGCAAGATGTTGTTCCGCGCACCCGGGATCAGCTTCGTGAAGGGTTCGGCGACGCCCGTCAATCTGAGGGAGCAGCTCCGGCTGGATGCCGAGAAGGGATTCGGCGATGCCGTCGCCGAGATGATCGCGAACCTCGACCAGGAACTCGCGGCTTTTCAGGAACGCGTGAAGAGCAACCCCGAGGAGTATCGGGTGGTCAGAACCGGAGGCTACACCGGCAGCGGAGCCCTGGAGCCATGGCACTCCGTGTGCCTCGCGCTCCTGGCGGGATGCGGTGGGTTGTGGAGCGCCCGCAGGCGCGAATAGGGGTGCCGTGGACGACGCTCGCGCTCGCAGCGGGCTCGGTCGCATCGTCGTGCATCCCCTCGGTTGCACGACTGCTCCTCTACGATCGCACGGCCATTGCCGAAGGCGAGCTGTGGCGGCTCGCGAGCGGACACCTGGTTCATCACTCCGGCATGCACCTGCTCGCGAATCTGATGGTTCTGATTCCTGCCGGCGGATGGCTGGAGCTGCGCACACGGAGCACGGCATGGGCGCTCCACGCGGTCTCGATGCCGGGGATCGGCGCCATGTTGTTCCTGCTCGATCCTCGGCTCGAACGATTCGGGGGAGCGTCGGGTCTCGTGGTCGCTCTGCTCACCGCACTCGCGCTGGGCCTGCTCGCAGAGAGGGGACGCGCGAGCGCGTTCGGCGCCCTGATCCTGGCCGTCCTGTTCGCGAAGGTCGGAGTGGAGTGGAGCACGGGAGCGAGCGCCCTGTCCATGGCCTCCAACTCCGAATTCGTGCCGGTTCCACTTGCCCATGCCGCCGGCCTCGTCGCGGGTGCGCTCGTGGTCGCGGTTCATCGCGCACGGGGCTCGGCCTTCTCCCCAGGCCGGTGATTCGACACCCCGAAGCGACCGCAACGCGCGTCACGGACTCGTATCCCTCACGCGGCGCGGTGGGCCCGGAAAGAACGCATTCGTGCGGCGGGCGTACTCTGCGTAGCCTGGACGGCGCTCTCCGATCGTTCGCTCGAGCATCGCGACCCCCGACACGCGCAGCAGCAGGAAGCTCATGAGCGCGGGCCCCGCGAGCGAGATCCACCCGTAGGGCCCCGCGAGCGCGATCACGCCGATCCCCCACCACACGCAGAAATCTCCGAAGTAGTTCGGATGGCGCGTGGTGCGCCACAGGCCGCGATCCATCACCCGGCCGCGATTTGCAGGATCCGCCTTGAAGCGCGCGAGCTGCGCGTCACCGACGCTCTCGAAGAACATCCCCACACCGAAGAGCGTCGCTCCCATCGCATCGAGCCAGCCGAGGGCGTCCGGACCCGGAACCGCCTGGGTGAGCTGGAGCGGAAGCGCGACGACCCACTGCAGCACGCCCTGTAGACCGAACACGGTGAACAGGCTCACCCACGCGAAGCGATCGCCATGATGCCGGCGCATGGCCTGGTAGCGGTAGTCCTCGCCCTTTCCCACGTTTCGCCACAGCAGATAGGCCCCGAGGCGCAGACCCCAGATCACCGCCAGCACGAGCACGAGCCAGCGCCGCGGGTGATCGCCGCCCGACACGACGAAAGCGACGGTGGCGATCGCAGCAAAGCCGGGCCCCCAGTAGACGTCGACGATGCTCGCATCGCGAAGGCGGAGACTGGCGATCCACAGCGCGACCATCGCGAATGCGGTCCACGCAGCGGTCGCGCTCAGGACGGTGCCGATCTCCATCTCATCCCTCCTCGGCGCGCACGGCGAGGGCCGGCGTCTCGGGGATACCGGGCTCGAGTCGCGTCGCACGCAGTGGATCGATCGTGGCCTCGCCGCGCTGCCGTGCTGCGATCGCCTCGAGGATGCGCGCGTGCATCGTCCGGTCGATCGGATACGCCAGAGCGATCGCCATCGCGAGCAGGCTCAGCAGCGATGGGACGAGCGCGTACAGCACGCGCAGCGAGAAGATCGCCTCGGGGGTCTGCGGCATGCGCGGCTGATAGCCGCTTCCCCCGAGGATCACCAATGCCAGCCCTACCCCCAGCGCCGCCGCGAGCTTGCGCGCAACGGACCACACGCCGATGAAGACCCCCTCGCGCCGCCGACCACACAGCAGCTCGTCGTAGTCGATCACATCCGCCTGCATGGCGGAGGGGATCGCGACGGTCCCGCCGAAGCCCACCCCGGACAGGAGGATCAACGCGGCGTACAGATCCCCCTGCCCCGGCCCCAGGAAGAACACCGCGAGGAACGCGGCCGTGTTGACGGCCATCGCCGCCAGCCACGCTGCCTTCTTCTCCACCCGACGCGCGAGCCACACCCACAGAGGGAGCCACGCCACGCCGGTGACGAAGTAGAGCAACAGGAACGGCTCCGCGCGATCGTCGACGAGCACGTACTCGACGTAGAACAGGATCAGCGTGGCCGGAAGATTGCTGCCGAAGGCCGCGATCGTGTACGAGGCGAGCAGGACGACGAACGGCCGGTTGCGCAGCGCGATGCGAAGGCCCGAGAATGGATCGGTGCGGCGCGGGCGAGCGCGCGGGCGCCCCTCGCGCACGCATGCGACCGCGATCCAGCACAGCGCCACCACGAGCGGCGCGTAGAGCAGCGCAAAGCGGGCGAACCGCACGCGCTCTCCCATGGGATCGTTCGGGATGTCCCCGAGCACGCGCAGCAGGTACGGAGAGAGCACCGCGATCACCGTACCGAGCAGGAGCAGGCCGTCGCGCAACGCGAGAAGGGACGTGCGCTCGTCGTAGTCGAAGCTGATCTCGACGCCGAGCGCCTCGTAGGGAACGACGACCACGGTCCAGAACAGGAACAGCGCGAACAGCGTGACACCGAACCACGCCGTCGCGGGCACGGGCGCCAGCGCGGGGGGCGCGAAGAGCAGACCGATGCAAGCCGCGAGCGGCAGCACACCGAGCGCGATCCACGGGCGGCGGCGGCCGAAGCGCGTCCGCGTGCGATCCGAGAGCGCACCGATCAGCGGGTCGGACAGCGCATCGAACACCCGCACGCCGAGCAGGATGACTCCCACGGCCGCCACGGGAACACCCACGACGTCCGTGTAGAGCTTCGGCAGGTACACGTAGACGGGAAGACCGACGACCGCGAGGCCGAAGGCGGGAAGCGCATAGGCAAGGGCTCTCCACGCGGAGACACGCTCGTGCGTGGCCTCGCTCACCGCGCCCTCACCGCCACCCCGGCCGACCTTCGCGTGGATGCATCCGCCGCTCCCGCGGCGATGCTACACCGGACGACGACGCCGCGCGATGAGGTCGGTGCTCGAGTGGGTCTTGGGATCCCCGCAGAGGGCGACGCGGGCCCCCAGCGCCTCGAGCGCGGCGGCCTCGTCCGGGGGGATCCCCGTCTCGCTGCGATCCGTGCCCTTCACGAGAAGGTGCGGGCGCAGCGCGCGGATCATCGGCGCAGCCGTCACCTCGTCGAAGCTCGTCACGTAGTCCACGCCGGCGAGGGCAGCCACCACTTCCATGCGCTCGTCGAGCGGGACGGCGGGGCGGCCCTCGCCCTTGTTGCGCCGAACGCTCTCGTCGGTGTTGAGCGCCACGACGAGCACGTCGCACGAACGCCGAGCCTCGGCGACGAGCCGCACGTGCCCCACGTGCAGCAGATCGAAGCAGCCGTTGGCGAGCGCGATCGTGCGGCCCGCCGCGCGCTCCGCTTCGAGTCGCGCCGCCAGGTCGACGTAGCGGGGGACGATGTCTGCGCTCATGCGAGGAGCTCCCGGGCGGCGTCGATCACGCGCGATGGCGAGAGCCGCGTCATGCAGCGGTGATCGATCGGACACACCTTCTCGTGGCACGGACTGCACGGGACGTCCTCGCGAAGCACGCGCTGGCGCTCGAGCAGGTGCGCCGTGTGGCGCGGATCCGTCGGCCCCATCACGGTCACCACCGGCACGTCGAAGGCGACGGCGAGGTGACGCGGTCCGGTGTCGTTCGTGAGGACGAGCGCCGCGCCCGCGACGAGCGCAGAAAGCTCCGCGAGCGTCGTCACGGGATCGGCGAGGCAGATCGGCCGGCCCTTCGCGGCCTGCGCGATCGCGCGCGCGACGGGCTCCTCGCCCGGTCCCGGCGCGAGCACGCAGCGAAGGCCGAGCTCGCGCTCGAGCCGATCGCACGCCTCGGCGAAGTGGAGGGCGGGCCAGAGCTTGCTGGCACCGAAGCTCGCGCCCGGCGTCACCACCGCGTAGCGCGCGCCCGCGGCCCCGCCTTCGCGCGCGAGGCGGGACGCCATCGCGTCGCGCGCGGCCTCGTCCACCGCGAGCTCGA
>CAZOTO010000088.1:0-13711 GCA_964582775.1 uncultured Myxococcales bacterium | reverse complement strand
AGCACACGCGGCGGGATCGACGGCCTCACCCGCCGCGTGCGCGCGCTACTTCCTCTCGATGGCGAGGTAGACCGTGCCCTCGCCGCGCTGGATGAGCAGCAGCGCCTGTGTCTCGTCCTTGCGCAGTGCCTTCGTGAGCTCGGCGGGCGTGCGAACCGGCTTGCGGTTCACCTCGACGACGAGATCGCCCGGCCGCAGGCCCGCGGCTGCGGCCTCGCTCGCCGGGTCGACGGACGACACGACCACGCCCTCGGTGTCTTGCGGTAGACCGAGCCGGTCTGCGAGCTCGGGGTCGATCGCCTCGACGTCGAAGCCCCAGGATCCCGTCGGCGAGCTCTTCTGGGCGAGCGTGCCGGTCTTCTCCTCGAGCTTCCCGAGCTCCACGCGCAGCTGCTTCTCCTTCCCTTCGCGAAGCACGACGACCTCGATCTTCGAGCCGGGCGCCGTCATCGCCACCACGCGCGGCAGGTCGTCGAACTTCTCGATGCCCTTGTCGCCGAAGCGCACGATCACGTCGCCGCGCTGCAGCTTCGCCTTGTCCGCCGGTCCTCCCGGCTCGACGTCCGAGACCAGCGCACCGCGCGGCTCGTCGAGACCGAAGCTTCGCGCGAGCGCCGGGCTCACGCGCTGGATCTGCACGCCGAGCCAGCCGCGCGTCACCGATCCGTGCTCGCGCAGCTGCGGCAGGAGCTCCTTCGCGATGTTGATCGGAATGGCGAAGCCGATGCCCTGACCTGCGGGATTGATCGCGGTGTTGATGCCGATCACGCGGCCGGACATGTCGATGAGCGGCCCGCCCGAGTTGCCCGGGTTGATGCTCGCGTCCGTCTGCAGGAAATCGTCGTAGGGTCCGGCACCGATGTCGCGCCCGCGTGCGGAGAGGATGCCGATCGTCACCGTGTGATCGAGCCCGAACGGGTTGCCGATCGCGATCACCCAGTCGCCGACGCGAACCGCATCGGAGTCACCGAGCGGCGCCACCTCGAGCGGCCCGTCCGCGTCGACCTTGACCAGCGCGAGATCCGTCTTCGGATCCTGGCCGACGACCGTCGCCTCGAGCTCGGCGCCGGTGCTGAACACGACGACGATCTTCTCGGCGCCGTCGATCACGTGGTGGTTCGTGACGATGTAGCCGTCCGACGAGATCACGAAGCCCGAGCCGGTGGACTGTGCGCGGAAGTCGCGCGGTCCGCGCGGGGCCCGCGGCTGCCCGCGGAAGAACTCCTCGAAGAGATCGCCGGGCATGGGTCCGATGGGCCCCGCGGAGCGTTCGGTCTGGATGTTCACGACCGCGGGGGAAAGCCGATCGGCGAGATCCGCGACCGATGTGGGCGTCGTGGAGACGGTGCGCACACCCCCCTCCGACCAGAAGGCCTCGCCGGTGTTGCGCGCCTCGGCCGCTTGCGGCCGGATCCGCAGCTCCAGCCCGAAGGGCTGCGCGAGTGCAAGGATGCCCGCGGCTCCAAGGATGCCAAGCGCCAGAATCGAACCTCGTCCCATGGTTCTCGCTCTCCTACTCGAACGTGTGTCGAAGGTGTGCCGTGCTCGCGTGTGTCGCCACCCGCGCCCGGTGGGATCGTTCGATCCGGTGTACGCCGCGCGCGCTCACGATAGCTCCAGCGGCAGGTAGTACCCGTTTCGACCGCGCTGCACGAGCAGCAGGGTTCGATCGCGACCTCGCAGGCGGGTCATCGCCCGGCGGAAGCCGGCGAGATCGTTCACCGGCTCCTGATCCACGCGCAGCAGGACGTCGCCCGGCCGAACCCCCAGAGAGTCGGCCGCGCCCTGGGGAACGACGTTGCGGATCACCATGCCGCGCGGAGCGGCGAGCCCGAGCGCACGGGCCTCGCGTGCAGTCATCGGCTCGACCTCGATGCCGAGCAGGATCTGCGCGAGCTCGTCCGCACGCTCGATCGGGAAGGCCTCGGGGCGCGTGGTGAGCGTGCGCGGTTCGCCGTCGCGTTCGATCGAGAGGCGGGCGGGATCGCCCTGCGTGAGCCCGCGAAGGACCTGGTAGAAGCTCTGGGGCGTAGGGATCGGCGCGCCGTCGATCGCGGTGAGCACGTCGCCGCGGCGCAGCCCCTCGCGTGCGGCGGGCGAGCCGGCGAAGACGTGCGTCACGAGCACACCTGCGGGCGCGCGCGTGCGGAAGGCCTCGCGCAGCGCGGGCGTGAGCTCCTGCAGCCGCACCCCGATCCACACGGGGATCACCTCGCCGTGCCGCACCAGATCGTCGACGATGCGCAGCGCGCGGCGGATCGGAATGGCGAAGCCGATGCCCTCGGCGCCGCGGAAGATGGCGGTGTTGATCCCGATCACCTCACCGTCGATGTTGAGCAGCGGCCCACCCGAGTTGCCCGGGTTGATGCTGGCGTCCGTCTGCAGGAAGCCGTGGTACTCGCGGTCCTCGGCGCGGATCGTGCGGTTCACGGCCGAGAGCACCCCCGTGGTGACCGTCTGCGACAGGCCGAACGGGTTGCCGATCGCGATCACGGTCTCACCGATGAGCACGTCGTCGGAGCTCCCGAGCGGCGCCACGGGAAGCGGCGCATCCGCCTTCACGCGCAGCACGGCGAGATCCGTCTCGGCGTCTGCCCCGATCACCTCTCCGTCGAGCTCGCGCCCGTCGGCGAGCGTCACGCGGATCTCCGTCGCGCCGGCGAGCACGTGCTGGTTCGTGAGGATCAGACCCTCGGGGTCGATCAGCACGCCCGTGCCCAGGCTCTGGACCCGGCTCGGCCGCGGGTCGGCGAACTGGCGGAAGAACTCCTCGAAGAAGGGATCGCCGCGGAAGAACGGGTTCGTGCGGCGGACCTCCTGGGTCGAGGTGATGTTCACGGTGGCGGGCGCGACGCGCTCGACGGCGCGGACGACGGGGGAGCGGCGGGACTCGGAGTCCGCGCGAGCCGCCCCCGGCAGGGCGAGCGCCGCGGCGAGCAGCAGCAGGGGAGCTCGAAGGCGGGTTCGGGACATCGGCATCGGCGGGGCAGCTCCTCTTCTCGGATGGGCTCGTCTACTCGGCGGGCTCGACGATGCCGGGCTTGGTGTCGCCGGGTTCGACGCGGCCGTCGCCGTGGCTATTTGCTCGCATCCGGGGACCCGGCTGCGCCACCGTCGTGCGCGAGGATCGCGGGACGACGAGCATGAAGCGCGTGTGATCGCCGCGCAGCGCGCGCAGCAGGAACGGGCGGCCCTTCGGCAGCACGCGCATGGCGCCGCGGAAGTCCTCGATCGTCGCGATCGGCGCGGATTCGATGGCGACGATCAGGTCGCCGGTCACGAGCCCGGCCTCGTCCGCCTCCGAGCCCCGGTCCACGAAGGAGACGAGCACGCCCTCGCGCTGCTCGAGCCGCTGCGAGCGGAAGAGCATCTCGGTCACCTCCTGCACGATGAAGCCGAGATCGCTCTCCTCCTCGTCGGGGACGACCTTGGGCTGGGCGCCCAGACTGGCACGCAGCCGCTCCCCGCGACCGTCGCGGTGGACCTCGATCGGAACCTCGGCGCCCACGGGCATCCGGGCGACGAGCCGCTGGAACTGGCCCAGGTCTTCCTCCTTCTCCGCGCGGACCGGCTCCCCGTCGAGGCGGGTGATGACGTCGCCCACGCGCAGGCCGGCGCGCTCCGCGGGGGAGCCGCGGTTCACGCTCCCGACGATCACGCCGTGCACGTCCGGGATGCCCCAGTGGCTGGCGAGCTCTCGGTGGAGCGGCTGGATCGAGATCCCGAGGTAGCCGCGTGCGATGCGCCCGCGGTCGAGCAGATCCTCTGCGACCTGCTTGGCGGTGTTGATGGGGATCGTGAAGCCGATCCCGCGACCCTGTCCGCGCGAGTTCACGCCGACGACCTCCCCCGTGAGGTTCACGAGCGGGCCGCCCGAGGAGCCGTGGTCGATCATCGCGTCGGTCTGGATGAAGTCGTTCAGCATGTTCGCGTTCTCGAGGTCGCGTCCCTTCGCGGAAACGATCCCGAGCGAGACGGTGCCGTCGAGGCCATACGGATTGCCGATCGCGATCACCCACTGGCCGACCTGGAGGCGATCCGAGTCGCCGAGCCTGGCGGGCACGAAGGGGGGCTCGCCCGGCCGCGGCTCGATGCGGAGCACGGCGAGGTCGGTCTGCTTGTCCGTTCCCACGACCTCTGCGGGGTAGCGGCCGTCCCGACCGGGCACGATCACGGTCACCTTCTCCGCCCGATCCACGACGTGCTCGTTCGTGAGCACGACTCCGCTCGTGTCGAGCAGGAAGCCCGAACCCGAGACCGACTGACGGCGGTTGTTCACGCGCAGCGCCGCCTCGATGTGCACGACCGAGGCTGCGCTCGTTCGGCTCACTTCGATCAACCGCTTCTGGAAGGCCTCCATCGGATCCCTGGCGTGCGCGACCGGCAGGGCGGCACAGCCGAGCAGGCCGGCCATCAGCGGAGCGAGAAAGGAGACACGGATCATGCGGAGATCTCCTCGAGAAGCGTGTACAGCTCGGATGCGGCGCGCGTCACGTCCGGAGCCGCCCCGATGGCAGATACCGCGGCCACGCCCCAGGCGCCCGCGGCGCGGACCTCGCGCACCCGCTCCGCGGTGATTCCGCCCAGGGCGAAGACGGGAATCGACAGACCATGGATCGCCTCGCGCAGCCATGCGCAGCCCCGGCCGGAGAGCCCCGGCTTGGAGCCGGTGGGATAGATGGGCGAGAGGGTCACGTAATTCGCCCCGTGTTCGGCGGCTCGCCGGGCCTCGTCGGACGAGTGCGCCGAGTAGCCGATGAGCGCCTGCGCTCCGAGCCAGACGCGCGCCTCGGCGATCGGGATCGCATCCGCTGCCAGGTGCACGCCGTCGAGGTGGAGCGCGCGCGCGATGTCGAGCCGTCGGCTGGCGACGATGCGGGCGCCGCGCTCCCGCAGTGGTTCGAGCTCGCGTGCGAGCCGGACCCAATCGGCTCCGCTGCGTTCGCGCTCGCGCAGGATCACCAGACCGACGCCGCCCTCGATGGCCGAGCGGATCACGCCGGCGAGCGGTCGACCGGCCGTGCCACGCTCCCCGTCGGTCACGTAGCACAGCCGGGGAAGGATCGTGGAGCCCACGCTGGGGTGATCAGGGGACGTCGATCCGTCCCTCCATGGGGCTGGACGCATTCGCGTAGAGGCGGCGCGGCATGCGGCCGGCCTCGTAGGCGAGCCGTCCCGCCTCGACCGCGAGCCGCATCGCGTGCGCCATGCGGATGGGATCCTTCGCCGCTGCGATCCCCGTGTTCATGAGCACGGCCGTGCAGCCGAGCTCCATCGCGACCGCGGCATCCGACGCGGTGCCCACGCCCGCATCCACGATCACCGGCACGTCGACGGTCTCGAGGATGATGCGCAGGTTCGTGGGGTTGCGGATGCCCAGGCCCGAGCCGATCGGTGCGGCGAGCGGCATCACCGCCGCGCATCCGATCTCGGCCAGGCGCATGCACGCCACCGGGTCGTCGGTGATATAGGGCAGGACCGTGAAGCCCTCGGCCACGAGGATCCGCGCAGCCTCGATCGTCGCCGCCGAGTCCGGGAAGAGCGTCTTCGTGTCGCCGATCACCTCGAGCTTCACGAGCGGCGTGTCGAGCAGCTCGCGGGCGAGCTGTGCGGTGGTGACCGCCTCCTTCACCGTGAAGCAGCCGGCGGTGTTCGGCAGGATGTGGAAGCGGTCCGGCGGGATGTGGTCGAGCAGCGAGCCGGCCCCGCGGCTGCGCAGGTCCACGCGGCGGACGGCGACGGTGATCATCTCGGCGCCGCTCGCGTCGAGCGCGTGGCGGTTCTCCTCGAACGAGCGGTACTTCCCCGTGCCGATGATCAGCCGCGAGCGCAGCTCGAGGTTCCCGATGCGGTAACCGGCGCCGTGGGCGGCGCCGCAGCCGGTCTGGGTGCTGGTCTCCGTCATCAACCCCCTCCGACGGCCTGGATCACCTCGATGCGATCGCCGTCGTGGATCTCGACCTCGTCGAAGCGCGAGCGGGGGATCACCTCGGCGTTGATCGCCACCGCGACGCGGCGCTGCGCGAGCTCGAAGCGCTCGAGCAGTGCCCGTACGCGGAGGCCCTCGGGGGCATCGCAGGGCTCGCCGTTCAGCTCGAAACGCACGCCGGGGACGGTAGGGGATGGTCCGGATGAGTTCAAACGGTCGACGATGGGCAGGATGCGGCAGCGCGGGCGAGCGAGTCGATCTACACTCGCGGCCGTGGGGGAGCGAGACCAGCGAACGCGCGCCTGGGCCGAGATCGATCTCGAAGCGCTTGTGCGCAACTACCGCATGCTGCGCTCGTGCGCCGGGGGCCGGCGCGTGATCGCGGTCGTGAAGGCGAACGCCTATGGCCACGGAGCCGTTCCGGTGACCCGTGCGCTCGCGGCGGCGGGCTGCGATGCGTTCGCGGTGATCACGATGGACGAGGCGCGCGAGCTTCGCGAGGCAGGGATCGCACGTCCGATCCTCCTGCTCGGTGGGCTCCTCGCTTCGCCGGAGGCGGACGAAGCCGCGGAGCTCGATCTCGTGTCGGTGGTGAGCCGCCTCGACCAGATCGAGTGGCTCGAAGCCGCGGCCGTGCGCACGGGCCGCCGGATCTGCGTGCACCTGAAGGTCGACACGGGAATGTGTCGGCTCGGGTTCCCGATGGAGGGGCTCGACGAGGCGCTCGTCCGGATCGGCCGCGCGCGCGGGCTCGCGCTCGACGGGCTCATGAGCCATCTCGCCGAGGCCGACTGCATTAATGCGCGCGCGACGGCACGCCAGCGCGAACGCTTCGCCGAGGCGCTCGCGCGCGTGCACGCGGGGGGCTTCGACCCGGCGTGGATCCACCTCGACAACTCCCCCTCCGTGCTCCATGGGCCCACGCCGGGGACGACTGCGGTGCGGCCGGGCCTCGCGCTCTACGGCGCGGATCCCACCGACGAGGGCGGGCACGATCTCGCGCCCGTGATGGCGCTGGTGGCGCGTGTCTGTCACGCGCGCAACGTCCCCGCCGGCACCCCCGTCGGCTACGACGGCGCGTACCGAACGCCCGCGGCGACGCGGATCCTCACGATCTCGATCGGGTATGCGGACGGCCTGCCGCGCGCGGCGGGCGGGAGGTTCTGCGCGTCGCTGCACGGCCGGCGGGTGCCGCTCGTGGGCCGGGTCTCGTGCGATCTGTCCATGATCGATGCGGGTGCCGGTCGGGGCGAGGTCGGGGACGAGGTGCTGCTCTTCGGCCGGCGCGGCGAGGATGGGGTCGACGTGCGGGAGCTCGCCGAGACCGTCGGCACGATCGCGTACGAGATCCTGGTGGGGATCGGGCAGCGCATTCCCCGGATCTGCCGTGCGGCGGCGGCGCCCGCCGCGGGCGCATAGGCGCGCCAGTGCTCGTGCGCAGGGCCGGTGTTCGCGCCCGCGCCCGGCACCCGCTCGGTTGACCGCGACGCGGCCCGACGGTACAACCCGCGCCGGGTTCGTTCGGGGCAGGGAAGGGAAGGCCATGCGCGTACTGGTGCTCGGCTCGGGAGGCCGGGAGCACGCCCTCGCCTGGGCGATCGGGCGCAGTCCGCTCGTGGACGAGGTCCTGTGCGCGCCCGGCAGCGATGGCATCGCGCAGCACGCGCGCTGCGTGCCCGTCGCGGTGAACGACCCGGCGGCGGTGGTCGATCTGGCGCGCCACGAGGACGTGCAGCTCGTGGTGGTCGGGCCCGAGGACCCGCTCGTGGCCGGCGTCGCGGACCGGCTTCGCGAGGCGGGCATCGCCGTGTTCGGGCCGAGCGCGGCGGCGGCCCGGCTCGAGGGCAGCAAGTCCTTCGCGAAGGCCTTCATGGACCGCCACGGGATCCCCACCGCGTCCTATCGCGCCTTCGACGAAGCGGACGCCGCCGAGCGCTACGTGCGCGAGCGCTCCGCGCCCGTCGCGGTGAAGGCAGATGGTCTCGCCGCCGGCAAGGGCGTGGCGATGTGCGAGGACGCCGAGCAGGCATGCGCGGCGATCCGCGAGATCATGCGCGAGCGCCGCTTCGGCGCCGCGGGTGCGCGCGTCGTGATCGAGGACTGGTTGCGGGGCGAGGAGGCCTCGTACTACGCGATCTGCGACGGCGAGCGCTTCGTCTGCCTGGATGCCGCGCAGGATCACAAACGCGCCCTCGACGGAGATCGCGGCGAGAACACCGGAGGCATGGGCGCGTACTCGCCGGCACCCGTCGTCGATGCCGGCGTCGAGCGCAAGATCGTCGAGCGCATCGTGAAGCCGCTCGTCGACGGGATGCGCGCCGAGGGCCATCCGTACCAGGGCGTGCTCTTCGTGGGGCTCATGATCGCGGATGGCGAGCCCCATGTGATCGAGTTCAATGTGCGCTTCGGCGACCCCGAGACCCAGCCGCTGCTCTATCGGCTCGACTCGGATCTCGTGCCCCTGCTGCTCGGCGCAGCCGAGGGCCGGCTTCCCGAGGGCGCAGGGAAACCGGCCTTCGGATCGCCGGCCGTGTGCGTGGTGATGGCGAGCGAGGGCTATCCGCGCAGCTATCCCACGGGGCGCGAGATCCGCGGCTTGGACGAGGCCGCCGCGCTCTCCGAGGTTCTCGTCTTCCACGCGGGCACGCGGCGCGCGAACGGCGCTTGGCAGACCGCGGGCGGGCGCGTGCTCGGCGTGACCGCCCGCGGGGCGACGATCGTCGAAGCGCAGCGCCGCGCCTACGACGCCGTATCGCGCATCCACTTCGAGGGTGCGCATTACCGTCGCGACATCGCGGGACGTGCGCTCACGCGCGCTCGACGGGAGCGCTCTTGATCGTCGACGTCTGCGCTGCCGCTGCCGAGATCGAGGCCGGGCGCGTCGTCGCCTATCCGACGGAAACCGTGTATGGGCTCGGCGCGGATGCGTGGAGCGCCGGGGCGCTCGAGCGACTGCGGACGCTCAAAGGACGCGGGGACGACAAGGGGATGTCGGTGCTCGTCGCCGATCTCGACGCGCTCCTCGCCTGGGAGCCCCGGATCCCCGCACGCGCTCGCGCGCTCGCCTGCCGCTTCTGGCCCGGACCCCTCACGCTCGTCGTGCCCGTGGGGAGTCCCGCGTTCGGCGAGGTCGCGACGCCGCGCGGTGTCGGCTTTCGCTGCTCGTCGCATCCCACGGCTGCGGCGCTCGCTCGCGCATCGCGCCGCCCCGTCGTCTCGACGAGCGCGAATCGATCCGGGGAGCCGCCCTGCCTTTGCGCCGACGAGGTCGCGTCCGCGTTCGGAGACGCGCTCCCGATCGCGGGGGGAGAGCCCGCAGGGGGACTCTTGCCGTCCACGGTGGTCGCGGTGGATCGCAGCGATCGCCTGGATCTGTTGCGGGAGGGTGCGCTCGCGTTCTCCCGGATTCTCGAGGAGGTGGAGCAGTGACGGACATTCGGCCCTTTCGCGGACTACGCTACGCGCGCGAGCTCGAGCCGCGGCTCGCGGGTCCCTACGACGTGATCTCGCCCGAGGACCGCGAGCGGTTGGCTCGGGAGCCGGAGAACATCGTGCACCTCACGCTTCCGCCCGGCCCCGAGGGGGAGCGCGACTACGAGAGCGCTCGCGGCCTGCTCGAGCGCTGGATCGCCGAGGGTGTTCTCGTTCGCGACACGAAGGAGTGTCTCTACGCGCTCGAGGAGCGCACCACGGATGGGCGCACGCGCCGCGGCTTCCTCGCGCTCGTGCGTCTCGCCGCCTACGACGAGCGCATCGTGCTCCCGCACGAGCGCACGATGCGCGGACCGAAGGTGGATCGCCTGCAGCTCACGCGCGAGGTTCGGGCGAATCTCGAGCCCGTCTTCTTCCTGTACGAGGATCGCCAGGGGGGGCTCGCGAGCGCTGTCTGCGCCGACGCTTCCCCGGTGCTCGCCCGGGCGAGCGGCCCCGATGGAACGGGACTCACGATGCGTGCGATCGAGGACTCCGCGGCGATCGAAGCCGCGCGCGCCTTCCTCTCCGAGCGCCCGGTGATCATCGCCGACGGCCACCACCGCTACGAGACGATGGTCGCCTACCGCGACGAGTGCCGGGAGCAGGCGCGCGCCGCCGGCCACACGCCGGACCCGGAGGCGCCGGAGGAGTTCCTGCTCGTCTACCTGGTGAATGCGTTCGATCCGGGCTCCGAGGTCCGCGCGATCCATCGCCTGCTGCACGGGGATCTCGGCGACGTGCGCGGTGTGCTCGAGGCCGCGGACTTCCGCATCGCGCCGATCGAGGGCACGCCGTCGGCGGTGGATCTCATCGCGGATCTACGGGGCCGGCGCGAGGGCTTCCACGCCTTCACGATCGTGCACCCGGACGGCTCGCTGTGGCGGGCGACGCGGCCCAAGACCGCACGCCTCGACGTCCAGATCCTGCACGAGGATCTGCTGGCGGGGATCGGCGGCGAGCTCACCTTCGACGCGCAGCCGGATCGCCTGGTGGCTGCCGTGCGTGGAGGCAAGGCGCAGCTCGGCATCCTGATGAATCCCCTCGACCCGGCGGATCTGTTCCGCGTGGTGCAGGCCGGCGCCGTGTTGCCGCAGAAGTCGACCTACTTCAGCCCGAAGATTCCGAGCGGCCTGGTGATCCGCGACTTCCGCTAGGAGGGGGATCGTCGACCGTTCCGATGCGCAGGCGCAGGTCTCGCACCACGCCGGGGCCGAGCGTCTCGGCCAGGCGGGCGAGGATCCTCGGCTTTTCGAGCTGCACGCGCTGCATCCACGCGGAGTCGCGAACGCGTCCCCATGCGGTGTCGCCGCGCAGTCCGTCGGGCTGGCAGTGGGGAGCGAGCCGGGAGCCGACGGCCTCGTCCCATTCGCGGAGCAGGCGGATGGCGTTGGAGGTTGCGCCGAGTCCCACCTCGTCGAGGATCTTCGGAAGGAGATCCGCCACGGATTCGGCCCGTCCGGCGCTGCGGCGGGGATTTCGCGGGTTCACGCAGGGAAGCCTAGCAGACCTTCGCGGAGCCGATGGGATGCCGGCTATCGGCGCGGCAGCGTGTGCTACGCTGCGCCCACCTTGCCCGAGGAAAAGCTTCTCACCTGTGACTTCTGCGGAGAGCGCGTCGCCCGTGTCCGGCGCGTGGCGCTCGATCGGGACTACGATCGGCTCGGTGGGAGGCACGCGCTGCGCTACGCCTGCCCGAGCTGCTCCCGGAAGAAGGAGCAGGAGCGGGAACGCGCGGCGGTTGACGCCCCGCCGAAGTCCTTCTAGCTTCGCGGCTTCCCGACTGCGGGCGCCGTGTCGGCGCCCCCCGGAAGCCCAGAAGAGTCGCAATCGCCATGGTGAAGATCCGTCTGTTTCGAACGGGTGCGACCAAGCGCCCGATGTACCGCATCGTTGCCGTCGACGGCCGCAGCAAGCGCGAGGGGCGCGTGCTCGAGCTGATCGGCACGTACGATCCCCGCAAGGGCGACGTCCAGGTGAAGCGGACGTCGCTCGACTCGTGGATTGGCCGGGGGGCCCAGCTCTCCGACACCGTGCGGTCCCTGCTGCGCAAGGTCGAGGCGGCCGACGCGCAGAGCGCCAGCTAGGTCCAGGAGCGAGCCGTGAAGAACCTGATCGAGTTCGTCGCCAAGGCCTTCGTGGAGCATCCCGACGAGGTCGAGGTGACCGAGACGGAGGATCGGCGTCTCGAGCTCGTCGTCGCCGATTCGGATCTCGGTCGCGTCATCGGAAGGCGAGGCAAGACCGCCAAGGCGATCCGCACGGTGCTGGAGGCTGCGAGTGCAGGTTCCCCCGGTGGTACCTACGAGCTCGAGATCGGCTCCCCCGGCGAAGGCGAGGACGAGGGCGACGAGGCAGACGAGGCAGACGAGGCAGACTCGGATTGATCCCTCATGGTGCCCATGGCTGCGTCCGACACCGGGCCAGCGGCCGGGCTCGTCCCGGATGGCTGGATTGAGATAGGCCGCGTCGGCCGCCCCCATGGGCTGGCGGGCGGGCTCGAGGTGCAGCTCTACTCCGACGACCCCTCGAACCTCCTGGCTGCCTCCGAGGTCCTGCTCCAGGGTGACCTGGGGACCATCCCCTTCCGGGTCGAGCGATCCGAGACCGCGGGCGCACGACGCGGAGGAGAATCGCGGGCCCATGTCTGGCTTGCGGGACTCGATTCGCGGGAACGCGCGGAGAAGTGGAGCCGTGCCCGCGTGTTCCTGCGCGATGGCGACCTGCAGCCCCTTCCCGAGGGCGAGTTCTACTGGCGCGACGTGCTCGGTCTTCGCGTGCGTCTGCCGGACGGCACGTCCATCGGGGTCGTGGAGGAGATCTGGCCCACGGGCAGCAACGACGTCCTCGTCGTGCGCGAGGGCGGGGCGCAGCGGCTGATCCCCGCCCTTCGCAGCGTGCTCGTGCGCTTCGATCTCGAGGCGCGCGAGCTGTGGATCGAGCCGATGCCGGGGCTGCTCGACGATCCCGAGGGGGAGCGCTGATGGCCGGCGGCCCGCGCATCGACATCCTCACGATCTTCCCCGAGCTGGTGGAGGGCTTCCTTTCCGGGTCGCTGCTCGGCAGCGCGCGTCGCGATGGCATCGTCGACGTGCGCGTGACTGACGTGCGGGACTTTGCCCGCGATCGCCATCGCAAGGTGGACGACGAGCCCTACGGAGGCGGCGACGGCATGGTGCTCCTCTGCGAACCGATGGTGACGGCGGTGGAGTCCGTCGCCGGGTCGGGCGCCCGGATCCTTGCGCTGAGCCCGCGGGGCCGCGTCCTCGACCAGGCGCTCGTCACGGAACTCGCGCGCGAGCCGCAGATCGTCCTGCTCTGTGGCCGCTATGCGGGGTTCGATCAGCGGATCCTCGACGAGACCCGTGCGGAAGAGCTCTCGATTGGGGATTATGTGCTCGCGGGCGGCGAGGCGGCGGCGCTCGTCGTGACCGAAGCGGTGACGCGGCTCGTGCCTGGAGTGGTGGGGAATCCGGTCTCGCCGGATGCGGACTCGTTCTCGGAGGGTCTCCTCGAGCACTCCCAGTACACGCGGCCGCGGGTCTTTCGCGGGAGGGAGGTTCCCGAGATTCTCCTCTCCGGCCACCACGCGCGGATCGAGCATGCCCGCCGACGAGAATCGCTGCGGCTCACGTGGCAGCGGCGGCCGGAGCTGTTGAGTCGGACGAAACTGAGCGACGAGGACCGGGCGTTCCTCGAGGAGTTGGATCATGAGAGAGATTGAGGAGCTCGAGAAGCAGGCCCTTCGGTCGGATCACCCCGACCTCCGGTCCGGGGACACCGTGCGGGTCCACGTGCGAATTCGCGAAGGCGACAAGGAGCGCATCCAGGTCTTCGAGGGCCAGGTGATCCAGATCCACCGCGCGGGGGTGCGGTCGACCTTCACCGTCCGCAAGGTGTCCTACGGGGTGGGCGTGGAGCGGATCTTCCCCCTGCACTCCCCCACGATCGCCCGCATCGAGCTGAAGTCGCGAGGACGGGTACGCCGGGCGCGGCTGTTCTACCTGCGCGAGCGCACGGGCAAGGCGGCGCGGATTCGCGACCGCTACGAGGGTGCGCGGGCGGAGTGAGCCACTGATCTCGCCCCCCGTTCGAGGAGCGCGATGAGAGTCCACGGGATTCAGATCCGCGGGCTGCGGGCGCCGGCTGCGGAGCATCGGCTGGCGCTGGATCCTGGATACAACCTGATCCTCGCGGGCTCGGCCGAAGAGGCCCGGACCGTCGCCCGGGCGGTCGAGGCACTGCTGCACCCGTCTGCGGCTCTGGCTGGGATCGCGGGGCTGGCCAGGGGTCCGGGTGCCGACGCGACGC
>CAZOTO010000087.1:0-13884 GCA_964582775.1 uncultured Myxococcales bacterium | reverse complement strand
CGTAGGCTAGGATCCGCCGCCATGTCGACGGCGAAACCGAGCCCCTCGCCTGCCGCGCACGCGGAACCGCTCGCGGCCACGCTGCGGCGGACGGACACCGAGCTGCGCTTCACGCTGCTCTCGCGGGGGGATCGCATCTCGGGTCGGCTCGTGGCGCCGGCGCAGCCCCTCGGGCTCGTGCTCTTCCTCGCGGGCGACGGCAAGGCCTGGGGAAGCGCTGCAGATGCCGCCATCGCCGCCTGGTCGCCGCGGATCGCCGTCGCAGCGATCGATCTACCCATCTGCGGCACGCGGGCGAGCGACAAGATCGACCTCGACCGGGTCCTCTCGGGCGATCGGACGGGAGCCCTCCTCCGCAGCGACATCGAGGCACAGCTCGCGTCCGATCTGCAGCGGACGTGCGCGCTGCTGCGGGCCGAGGGGCCGCACCTCGCCGCCGCGCGCACCGGCCTCGTCGCGCTGGGAGCCGCCGCGGATCTCGTCGCCCCCCACTCCCCGCTCGCAGAGGAACTTTGCGTCATCGCGCTCGGATCGCCGCGCGCGCGCGTACCCGCGAAGACCACCGCGGGCCCATGCGAGATCCTCGCGCTCGATCCCCCCTCGGACCCACTGGAGACCGACTGGCTAGCGCGGACCGGCGCCCTGCTCGAACGCGCCCTGCGCTGAGGCGCGACTCCCTTCTCCGGATCCCGGAATCCCGAGCTCCACGGCGAGGCAGGTGCCCGCGGTCACCAGCCACGGCAGGCACAAGAAGTTGAGCCCCGGTACGAGGAAGGTCCCCAGGGCCGCGAGCCCGAATCCGAGCACCGCCTTGCGATGGCGCATCACCCAGGCACGGCGCACGCGAAACGGGATCGTGCGCCGGTCGAATACGTAGCCGGTGTAGTCGAGCGGGAGGAAGAGCGCGGCAAAGATCACGCTCGCAGCGAGCGCGAGCAGCTGCAGCCCAGGAATCAGCCCGAAGAGCAGGAGGATGAGCTGGATCCCGAGGAAGAACAGCGATCGCTTTCCTTCCTCCAGCACGGAGCGCGCGGACGCCCGCACGAGATCGCCCCAGCCGGGAGCAGCCGGCGGAGGACGCCCGGAGAGAACGGTCTCCACCCGCTCGGAGAGCATGTCGAGGATGGGCGAGGCGATCACGCCACCGACCACCGTGAACAGCAGGTAGACCGCGACCGCGAAGACCAGCAGCAGGATCCAGCGCACGAGCCAGGCGAGCAGACGCAGCGGGCCCACCCAGAGCCACTCGTACCAGGCCGACGGATCCGCCACCGAGAGCCAGCCCTGCACCGGAGCGGCCAAGGCATCGAGGTGGGCGAGGAACACCCATCCCGCCAGGAAGAACGCGATGCCGTTCACGATCGCCGGAAGCACCCACCAGAGACGCAGCCCGGGATGATCGCGCACCAACGCGAGGGCGCGCCCGAGCATGGCCACGCCGCCGAAGAGCCCGATCCGCCGTTCCACCGCCGTCGCGATGCTCCTAGTCCGCGCCGTCGATCACCGCGAGAAGGCGATCCCGGTGCGCCGCCATCGCCTGCGCATCGGGCGCCTCGAGATTGAGCCGCAGGAGCGGCTCGGTGTTCGAAGGACGCAGGTTGAACCACCAATCCGCGTAGGCCACCGAGAGCCCGTCGAGCTCGTCCGCCCGGCCATCGGCGAACGCGGAGCGAACCCGAGCGAGCGTCGCAGGCACGTCGTCCACCCGGCGGTTGATCTCCCCGCTCTGCGCATAGCGCCGGTACGGCCGCAGGAGCTGCGAAAGGGATCCTTCGCGATGCGCGAGCAGCTCGAGGAGCAGCATCATCGCCGCCGCCCCGTCGTCGGCCACGTAGCCCGCGGGGAACCGGAAGTAGTAGTGCCCCGAGAGCTCGCCGCCGAAGCACGCGCCTTCGTCGCGCATGCGCTGCTTGATGAAGGCGTGTCCCACCCGGCTGCGGATCGGCTCCGCTCCATGGGCCCGAACCGTCTCCGCGACCACGCGGCTCGAGCGCAGGTCGTAGACGATCTTCGACCCGGGCTTCGCGCCGAGCAGACCGCGGGACAGGATGCCCTCGGCCATGAAGGCCGTCATGAGATCGGCCGGGATCGGCTCTCCCGCCTCGTCGACGAACACCGCGCGATCGCCGTCCCCATCGAAGGCGATGCCGAGATCCGCCCGCTGCGCCCGTACGGCCTTCTGCAGATCCTCCAGGTTCTCGAGCTTGAGCGGATCCGCCTCGTGGTTCGGAAAGCGTCCGTCGGGCTCGAAGTACAGGCGCGTCGTCTCGAGCGGCAGTCGATCGAGCAGTCCGGAGACCGCCTCGCCCGCGATTCCGTTGCCCGCGTCGATCACCACGCGCAGCCGGGGCCGCGCGGGGAAGAGCTCGAGCAGGCTCGCGTAGTAGCGCTCCTGCACGTCGAGGCCCTCGACCCGACCCTGCGCGGGACCGAGCGGTGCTCCCTCCAGCGGGACCGCGAGGTCGCGGATCTGGGCGAGGCCCGTCTCGATGCCGATGGGCACCGCATTCGCACGGCACAGCTTCATGCCGTTGTAGGCGCCTGGGTTGTGCGACGCCGTGATCATCACGCCGCCGGCGGCACCCGCCGCCGTCGTCGCAAAGTAGACCATCGGCGTCGAGACCCGCCCCACGTCGAGAACGTCCGCGCCCTCGGAGCGCAGCCCGGCGACGAGACGCTCGCGCAGCACCGAACCGCTCTCGCGCATATCGGTACCGACGACCACGGGGCCGTTCCCGCCCAGGAAACGGGCGACCGCACGCCCGATCGCCTGAGCCGCCGATCCATCGAGATCGTCGGGATAGATGCCGCGGATGTCGTAAGCCTTGAAGATCGAGGGCGTCATGGCGAGCCAGTGTCCCCCGTCCCTTGGTTGACTTCAACCCGGCCGTAACCGACCATCCGGGAGATGTTTGGAATCGGCATTCCCGAGCTGCTCATCATCCTCGTGATCGTCATCGTGATCTTCGGCGCCAGCCGGCTGCCGCAGATCGGGAAGGGTCTCGGCGAGGGCATCAAGAACTTCCGCTCCGCGGTGAAGAGCCCACCCGAGATCGACGTGACTCCGCCCAAGGACGAAGAAGAGGGCGGGAGCTAGGCGCCCGGCTCTCCACCCGACGTCGGTGCGGGCACGATCTCGATCCGGAAGCGGCGTGCATCGGGATGGGGATCCGGGAGCACCGCCACGAAGCCCGCGACCTCGGGCTGCGCGCCGGTCCGATTCCCCTCACCGACACCGAACGGTGGCGGTGGTAGCTCGATCCGGTCCGGATCCGCGAGCGCCGCATCCACGGGCGCCGACAGCGCTTCCCCACGTCCGCCGAGTGCCGTGACTCGCACGTGTGGCACCGCCGTCGCGCCGGCGCCGGCGGGCAACAGGCGGCCCCGGACCAGCAGTGCACGCCGTCCCCGATCGTCGTGGATCCAATCGGAGCGAACCTCCGAGGCCCGCCATCCGCTCTCGGACCAGCTCTCGGGTCCAGGGGCAACCCGGATTCCGTAGATCCACACCGCGCGCAGGCCGCCGAGCAGCAGCAGCGCGCCGAGGATCCAGATCGCGACCCGCAGGGCGAGCGGCGCGTCCGCCGCGTCGATGCCGGCGATCCCGCAGTCCTGGAGGAGACCCGACGCGGATTCCCCCTGCGCCGATGGGTCCGCGATCCGCGATGCAGGCGACCGCTCGGACGCGCCCGACGCCGCAGCCGCCACTGCGGCCGCGTTCGCGCGAGGAACCAGCGCCTGGGCAGACTCCGCAGGCGCAGGGTCTGCCCAGGCGTCGAATCCGTCTTCGGGATCGTCGAGCAGGCCGAGATCGGAGAACGTCGGCTCGTCGGAAACCGCGTCATCGGCCACGGAGCGGGTGCCGCCCGTCGGCGGCTCTTCGCCCAGTACCCGACTCTCGTCCCAACCGGCGTCGGATCGATCTTCTCCCGATCGCGTGAGTCCGGAGCGCACCTGCGCGAGCGACTCGGCGGGCTGCTTCGTCCCCCGGGACCCCGTGACGCCGAACAGCCCGGTCGCGCAGCTGTCCGCCTCGCGCTCTTCGGCGGCCGCCGCGGTGGAGGCGTGGATGCCGTCGGGATCGAGCAGGGCCCAGTCTTCGGGATCCACCTCCGGCTGCGGCTTCGGTGCCGGCGGAGGCTCGAGGTCGAGCGACGGGGGGCCGTCGGGCTCGCTCTCCTTCGCCCGGCCGTCGAAGAGGAACTCCGGATTCTCCAGATCCGGATCATCGAACGCGGAATCGGGCTTCTCCGCGAGCTCCGGCTCCGCCCCGCAGCCCTTCGCGCTATGCTGCCGCTCGGTCGCGAGACGTGGCTCCGGCGTCGGCCGCGGCGGAGCGACGTGGAAGCGGTGATGGCACTTCGAGCACCGTACGCGTGCACCGTTCTCGGGGACTCGCCCGTCGGCCAGATGGAAGCGCGTGTTGCATTTCTCGCAGACGATGACCATCGGACTCGACACACCGGCCGCGACGCCGCGGCATACCTTCCCGCACGCTCGCGTCGGCCCCCCACGCGCAACGCTTGAGGCTCGCACATGAGCTCGGCGCTCGATTCCCTGCTCGAGCGCAGGGTTCTACTCGTGACCGGAAAGGGCGGAACGGGCAAGACGTCCATCGCCGCCGCGCTCGCGAGGCTCGCCGCGCGCCGCGGCCTCGAGACCGCCGTGGTCGAACTCGGCCGAGACGACGCGCTCCCGCCCCTGCTCGGTGCCGGGACCGACGACGCACGCGAGCCCGGACGCATGCCCTTCGCGGTATCGCCGCATCTGCACACGATGCGCATCTGCCCCGAGGTCGCGTTCGAGGAGTACGTCGAGCTGCAGCTTCACGTCGGCGCGCTCGCGCGCCTGCTCGTACGCAACGCGGGCTTTCGGCGCTTCCTCGACGCCGCTCCCGGATGGCGCGAGCTCATCACCCTGGGGAAGGTCTGGCATCTGCAGAAGCTCGCACGCTCGAAGGCGGGCGACGGCCCGCTCTTCGACCTCGTCATCGTCGATGCCCCCGCCACCGGACACGGGCTGTCGCTCTTCTCCGTTCCCCAGGTGATCCTCGACACCGTGCGCATGGGCCCGTTGCGCCGCCACACCGAGGCCGTCCACGATCTGCTCAGGGACGAGCAACGCACGTTGGTGTTGCCGGTCACAATCCCCGAGGAGCTTCCCGTGCGCGAGACGATCGAGCTGTGTACGCGCGTGCGCGAGCTCGGGCTGCACGTAGGACCCGCCATCGCCAACGCCGTCGAGCCGCTGCCGGCGGGAGCCGATGCCGCGCAGCTGCTCTGCGCCGCACGCGCCCTGCGCAAGGCGGACGAGGCCCCTGCGCTGGCGGAGCCCACGGCGCTCGCGGCAGCGGTGCATCACCGCGTGCGCCGCGCGCAGCTGCACGGGGAGTTCCTGGAACAGCTCGCCGCCGATCTCGGCGGACGGCCGATCGAGGTGCCGTTCCTCGTCGAGGGGGTACGGGGTCCGGACGACGTCGATCGGCTGGCGAGCGCACTCGAGCGCGGACTCGAGCGCGAGGAAGCGCTCCCGTGACGTCGCGCGACTGGCTCGACCTCGAGGTGCTCGTCACGGTCGGAACGGGAGGCGTGGGCAAGACCACCGTGAGCGCAGCCATGGGTCTCGAGGCTGCACGGCACGGCCGGCGCGTGCTCGTGCTCACGATCGACCCCGCGCGCCGTCTCGCGGATGCGCTCGGCGTGGGCGAGCTCGGCCACGATCCGCGGCCCGTCCCAGAGGAGGCCCTGCGCCGTGCAGGCATCGAGGGCCGGGGCTCGCTCCATGCGATGATGCTCGACACGAAGCGGACGTTCGACGAGATGGTCGCGCGCTTCACCGTCGACGACGAATCGCGCGAGCGCATCCTGCGCAATCCGATCTACCGCAACCTCACCGACGCGCTCGCGGGCAGCCGCGAGTACTCGGCGATGGAGAAGCTGCACCAGCTCCACGACGAGGGTGCGTACGACCTCATCGTGCTCGATACGCCGCCCGCGACCCACGCGCTCGACTTCCTCGATGCGCCGCGCCGGCTCACGGGATTCCTCGGCAGCCAGTTCCTGCAGGCGTTGCTCCACCCCGCCGCTGCGGTCGGCCGCACGGGCCTGCGGTGGTTCCGCCAGGGCTCGGAGCTCGTGCTCCACGCCATCGAGCGCATCACCGGCCTCGAGTTCCTCTCCTCGATCTCGGAGTTCCTGCTCGCCTTCGAGGCCATGCTCGACGGCTTCCGCACCCGCGCGCACGAGGTCGAGCGCCTGCTGCGCTCGCCTCGCTGCGGATTCGTGCTCGTCGCGGGGCCCGACGTCGAACAGGCGCGCCGCGCGCGCGCCTTCTCGCAGCGCCTTCGGATCGAGGGCATCCGGCTCGTCGGGCTCGTGGTGAATCGCGTGCACGCGTGGCCAGGCGGGGGTCCCGCACCGGAGCCGACGCAGAGCGCACGCGCCGCGGCCCTCGCCTGGGTCGAAACCCATCTCGCGAGCCAAGGCCCTGCCCTCGCACGCCCGCAGCTCGCCGCCCTGCTCGTCGAGACCACCTCGCGCCTGGCGGGGCTCGCTCGCCGCGACCGTGCCGTACGCGAGCAGCTCGAAGCCGCACTTGCGCTCGCGGTTACACAGGTGCGCGAGATCCCCCTCTTCGAGGAGGACGTCCATGCGCTCGAGGCCCTCGTCCGCATGGCGGAGCACCTGTTCGGAGCGAGTCGTGACTGAGGGGCGGCGCATCTGGATCCACGTGGCTCGCGGCATCGAGGAGCTCCTGCACGCGGGTGCGGCGGCCGCCGCATGCGCGCGAGAGCATCTCGAGGACGAGGACACATCGCCCGGCGCGGACGCCGACGTCGTCTCGAGGCTGCTCGGCGCGCTCCGGGGACCCGCGCTCGAGCCGCTGCGCGAAGCGCTCGCCGCCGATCTCGAGCGCTGGGAAGCCCGAGCGGCCGCGGACACGGCGGCGGCCCACGTCCGCGACGTCCTGCAACGGCTGCTCGAGCTGCTCGAGGATCGCGGCGCCGTGCGCCGCGATCCTACATCCGATCGCGTTTGCGACCCACCGGATCCGGTGGGATACTCCCGGCACCATGACGGTCATGATCAAGCGCTACGCGAATCGGAAGCTCTACAACACCGAGACCAGTCGGTACATCACCCTCAAGGGGATCTCGGATCTGGTTCGCGAAGGCCAGGACGTGTGCGTGATCGACAACGAGACGGGCGAGGAGATCACGCCGATCATCCTCTCGCAGATCCTCGTCGACGATCAGAAGCAGAATCGCGACCACACCGGCCGCGTGCCGGGAACGGTGCTCACCGAGCTGATCCAACGCGGCAGTGACGTGCTCTACGGAATGCTGCGCCGCTCCGTCGACGACGTGAGCGACAACCTGCACGAGATGCGGGACAACGTGCGGCACTGGATCCAGCCCACGAGCGAGCCAGCCGCACCCCGTGCGAGCGAGATTGCGATCTCGGTACACGAGGCGGTGGAGCGCGCCCTCCGCGTCATCGACCTACCGACGCGATCCGACATCGAGTCGCTGCAGAAGAGCCTCGAGCGGCTCGCGAACGCGCTCGAGAGCTTCGAGGCGCGAATCGGCCAACACGAGGAGGCCTGAGAGACCCACCGCCCTCACGGCGCGCGCATCCCAGCCCGGGGCACGCGTTCGAGAGGGGCCCCGAAGCGGACCCGCCACGGGGCAGGCCTGCCGAGCGGACGAGCGCTCGGGTCCGCCCGCACCTTCACGGGCACGACGGTCGCAGCAGTCCGTGCGGCCAGCGCGACGAGCTCTCGTTCCTCGCCGCACGACGAACGCGGGCTCGCGTGCACCCGCGCGGGCGCCACGACCCAGTGACCGCGTGAGAGCAGCCGCTCGGCGTTCTCCGGGCAGGCACTCACGCCGCCGAGCCTCGTGAGCTCGGGCGCCGCAAAGGGAAGCGTCGCGTACGAACTCCCGACGAGGAACCGCGGCCGGCGCCGCGAGGGATGATGTCGCTCGATCGCGTGTGCGATCACGAGCGCCGGCCATGGCGGGACCTCCCCATCGTCGATCGCGAAGAGCACCCGGTCCTCGTCGGGGATGCGCGCCACCCCCTCGAGCCGGACGCTCCACCAGTGCTCGCACAGGAAGTCGAGGAGCGGCCGCAGCTCCTCCACGCGATCCGCATCGAAGCCGAACTCGTCGATCTCGCCGGAGCGATCGCCCGTTGGCGAGAACGGAAAGCGGCGCCGCAGCTCGTCGTAGAGATGCAGCACGTCGACGTCCTCGACGAAACGTGCCGCCGCTGCGAGAAGGCGACCTGCGATCTCCGGGGCGTGCCGATCCGGCCGTCTGCGTTCGGTGTCGGACCGGCGACGGGCGAGACGCTCGAGATTGCGCCGCAGCGAAGCGACGCATCCCGAGAGCTCCCTCAGGGCATCGCGGCGTCCCGAAGCGGTCCCTCCGCTGCGCCCGGCGTCCGCGGAGCGGCCGTCGCTCACCGGTACCTCCGCAGGCGCCGCTCGACGACGAAGCTCATCCATGCCTCCTGCGTGCTATAGCGCGGCAGGAACCCCAGCTCGCACCGGGCGCGCTCGGTATCGACCCTCCATCCGAAGCGAAGATGATCGAAGAATCCCTCCGGCGGATCGCCCGTGCGCCGCAGCCAGGCCTGGCGTTCGAGCCGGTAGAGCAGCGGATGCAGCACGGGACGCGGGATGCAGCCCGCCAATCGGAGCAGCGTCGACAGGGGAAGGGCCGCTCTCGCCGCCAGGTTGAAGGCACCACGGGCGCCCCTGCGAAGCGCGAGCTCCACGGCGTCGAAGAAGTCGTCCTCGTGGAGCAGCTGCAACAGGGGATCGTAACCGAGCAGCGTGGTGACGAAACGCGCTCCGATGTGTCGCAGCACGAGGCTGTCGACGTTCGGCCCCGCAAGCCAGCACGGTCGCAGCGTCGCCACCTCGATCGCCGGATGGCGATACGCAAAGAGCTGCAGCGATGCCTCGACCTCGGCGCGATCGCACGCCGCGTGCGCGTCGGGATGCGGTCGCAGCGGATGATCCTCGGTGAGGAAGAGCGGATGCTCCGGATGCGGTCCGTAGACCTGTGCAGTGCTCGTCACCACGAGCCGCCGCACACCGGCCTGCGCCGCTGCGTTCATCACGTGGAGCGAGCCGCTCACCTCGAGCTCGCGCGACAAGCGGCGGTCCGGATGAGGATCGGTGAAGAACGCCGCGTGCAGCAGCGCCTCGCACTGCTCCTTCTCGAGCACGCGCGCGAGCTCGGCCTGTGCTGCCGCGCGCGTGAGATCGATGCGGTGGAAGCGCACGCGGCCCGCGAGCGGGCGCGGCAGGCTCACGTCGATCCCCACGAGCGCGGGTGCGTCCTCGCACGCGAGCAGTCGCTCCACCGCACCGGCGCCCGCAAAGCTGCCGAGCCCGGTCACGGCGATCGTTCGGGGTAGGCGCCCTGGATCCACGCGCCACCTTGTAGCGCAGATCCGGGCGCGCCGGCGCCGCGCAGGGCGCCCGGCGCTACCCTGCGCTCTCGACGATGCGAGATCCGACACCGATCCTGCTCTGCGATTCGCGCCAACGCGAGCACACCGCCCCTGCGGACCACCCCGAGCGCCCCGATCGGATCGAGGCGATCGTGCACGGGCTCGCGCCCCTCGCGGACCAGCTCTGCGTCGCCACACCACGCGAGGCCACCGACGAGGAGATCCTCGCCGCACACGATCGCGGTCTGCTCGAGCGGCTGCGCGCGCTCGAGGGGCGCAACGCGTGGCTCGACCCCGACACCTACAGCGCCCCGCATTCGCTGGAGATCGCGCGCCGCGCCGCCGGGGGTCTCGTCGATGCCGCGTTCGCGGTGGCGACGGGCAGCGCACCGAGCGCATTCGCCGCATCGCGCCCCCCCGGACACCATGCCGAGGCCGGCCGCCCGATGGGATTCTGTCTGCTCAATGCCGTCGCCATCGCCGCGCGCGCCCTGCAGCGCGAGCTCGGCGTGGAGCGCATCGCCATCGTCGATTGGGACGTGCACCACGGAAACGGCACCCAGCACATCTTCGAGGCGGAGCGCGACGTGCTCTTCGTATCGCTCCACCAGTGGCCGCTCTACCCCGGGACCGGCGCACTCGAGGAGCACGGACGCGGCGAAGGGCTCGGATCGACGGTGAACCTGCCCCTTCCGCCGGGCTGCGGCGATGCAGAGTACGCATGGGCCTTCGACGAGATCGTCGTGCCGCGACTGCTCGCGTTCCGACCCGAGCTGATCCTCGTCTCGGCCGGCTACGACGCGCACCGCGACGATCCCTTGGCCTCGATGGAGCTCACGAGCGGCGGTTTCGGCGCACTCGCTTCGAGGCTGCGACTCGCGGCCGACGAGACGTGCGCGGGACGCATCGTGATGAGCCTCGAGGGCGGCTACGAGCTCGCGGCCCTGGGCGAGTCCGTGCTCGAGACCGTGCGCGCACTGCTGGCTCCCGAGCCGCGAGTGGGATCGTTTCCCATGCCCGGGACGCCCCACCTCGCGACCCTGCAGCGGATGCGTCGGGCCCTCCTCGATCGATGACCGGAGGGGCCACTAGATCTTGTGGCTGATTTCGAAAGTAGCGCTAGATGGAGTACCCGATTCTCTTCGCGCAGGGTGGCGCGAAATACCTTGGTTTCGCTCGATTTTTCCTGTTGACGGCGGCGCCGAAGACCCATAAAGTGGCGCCAAGTGGGATCGGATCCCACGGAGCTGGCGCTTTTATTAGGGGGGGGCGCGGTTCCGTGGGATCCCCTTCCGCACCGTGTGCGCGGGGCCAGGTGGCTTGTTCTTCGGGTTTCATGATCACGTTCTCGACGAGAAGGGCCGCACGAGCCTGCCGAAGGAGTTCCGCGACACGCTGCGCGGTCTTCCCGGTGACCCCTGGATCAACCTCGGGAAGAAGCACCTGAACCTCTACCCCGCAGAGGCCTTCGAGCAGGAGCAGACGCGGATCCTCGCCGACGACCCCCTCGACGGCTCTCGAGCGAACAAGAAGCGCCTGTTCCTCGGCACCGCCATGCGCTGCAAGTTCGACGGACAGGGGCGGATCCTGTTGCCTCCTGCGCTTCGCAAGCGCGCCGGTCTCGATCGCGAGATCACGATCGTCGGCGTCGGGAACAAGATCGAGATCTGGGATCGGGCGCGCCACGAGGCGATCCTCGAGCAGGCCGCCGAGCAGGACGAGTCGAGCGGCGGCCCGGAGCATGAATGACGGAGCTACACGTTTCGGTGATGGAGGAGCAGGTCGTGCGACTGCTCGCTCCGGCCCCCGGCCACTGCATCGTCGATGCGACGACGGGTGCGGGCGGGCACGCCGAGCGTCTGCTCGAGGAGATCGCTCCCGACGGTGAGCTGATCGGTCTCGATCGAGACCCGTTCATCCTGCGCGAGGCTGCGCGTCGCCTGGAGCGCTTCGGCTCGCGGGCGCGCCTGGTGCACGCGCGCATGTCGCTGCTCGTCGACGTGGTGCGCGCGAGCGGACGCAAACACGTGGATGGGGTGCTGATGGATCTCGGGGTATCGAGCGTGCAGCTCGATCGTCCCGAGCGCGGCTTCAGCTTCCGCCATCTCAGCGACGAGCCCACGGCGCTCGACATGCGCATGGATCCCACCCGCGGCGAGACGGCGGCTCAGCTGCTCGAACGCCTCGACGAAAAGGAGCTCGCAGACGTTCTGCGCTCGGGCGACGTACCGCACCCCTCGCGCGTCGCTCGCGCCCTTCGCGCGAGGCGGCCGATCCGCACCACCCGCGAGCTCGTCGAGGCCATCGAATCCGTTCCCCTTCCCCGACGCCGGCATCATCCGGCGACGCTCGTCTTCCAGGCACTGCGCATGGCGGTGAACGAAGAGCCCGCGGAGCTCGAGGCCGGGCTCGAAGGGGCCGTCGAGGTGTTGCGCCCCAGCGGACGCCTCGCCGTGCTCACCTACCACTCCGGAGAGGACCGCTGCGTGAAGGCGTTCCTGGCCCGCGAGGAACGCGGCTGCATCTGCCCTCCCGATCTCCCCGTCTGTGGTTGCGGCCGCACGCCGCGCATGCGCGTGCTCGCCCGCGGAGAAGGCCCCGATCCCGACGAGGTGCGGCGCAATCCGCGTGCGCGCAGCGCGCGACTTCGGGGAGGCGAGCGATGCTGAACGCAAGGCTCCATCGCGGAGGGCCGTGGATGCAGGTGGGCCTCGCCTCCGTGCTCGGCATCGTGATCGGCGCGGCCGTGCTCGTGGCCGTACGCACCGAGGTGACGTCGCTGCGCTATCGGCTCACGGAGCTGCACGAACGCGAGGCCCGGCTGCGCACCGACATCGAGAAGCTGCGCGTGGAATCGGCCGTGCTGGTCTCGCCCGAGCAGCTCGAGCCGCGTGCCCGCGAGCTCGGCCTGGTGCCGCCGGCGGCCGGCCAGGTGCTCTCGCTCGAGGGAGCCCCGCTCCTGCCCGGAGCCACTCCGTGAGGCGAACGGCCCGCCGCCGCAACCGAAACGCAGGGCTTCGCCCGGGTCGGATCCTCGCCGTCGCGGGGCTGATCGTCGCGGGATACGCCGGCCTCGCCGCGCGCGCCACGCAGCTGCAAGCCATCGACGACGACCGGCTCCTTCGTCTGGCCCGGCGGCAGGTGGAGACCTCGCTCCAGCTCGAGCCGATCCGCGGCGAGATCCGGGACCGCAACGGCAGCCTGCTCGCCGTCTCCGCCACCGTCGAGTCGATCGCCGCCTCTCCGCGCGCCCTGTCCGATCGCGGGGAATCCGCACACCAGCTCGCGCGCGCCCTCGGTCTGCGCGAGGCAGACGTCGCGCGCAAGCTCTCGGCGAACGGCCACTTCGTATGGGTGAAGCGCTGGGCCACGCCCGAGCAGGCCCGTCGCGTGCGCGCACTCGGGCTCGAGGGCGTGCACCTGCACCCGGAGCGCCGGCGCTTCTACCCGCACGCGGAGCTCGCCGGGGCGTACCTCGGCTTCGCCGACCGCGATGGGCGCGGGCTGTCGGGACTCGAGCTGTTGTTCGATCCCGCGCTCCAAGGGGAAGGCGAGACGCTCTCCACGACCCGCGACGCCGTGGGACGCAAGCTGCTGCCGAGCGTGGGCGCGGCGCCGGAGCGCACGGCGAGCGTCGTCTCGCTCACGCTCGATGCGAAGCTGCAGCACGCGGCCGAGCGCGCGCTCGCCAAGGCCGTGCAGGAGCGCGACGCCCGCCACGGCACCCTCGTCGCCATGGACCCACGCACCGGCGACATCCTCGCGCTCGCGGAGGTGCCGAGCTTCGACCCGAACCGCTTCTGGCTCGAGAAGCCCGAGCGCTTCCGCGCGCGGGCCTTCGTCGACACCTTCGAGCCGGGCAGCACGCTCAAGCCCTTCGTCGTCGCGATCGCGCTCGAGGCGGGCGTGGTCACCCCCGACGATCTGTTCGATTGCGAGAACGGCCGCTGGCGCGTCGCCAATCGCACGATTCGCGACTTCCGCCCCCACGGCGTGCTCAGCGTTCGAGAGATCCTCCGCGTCTCGAGCAACATCGGCATGACGAAGATCGCTGAGCGACTCGGGACGAAGGCGCTCGTCGACGGCCTGAGCCGCTTCGGCTTCGGTTCACCCACCGGATCCGACTTCCCCGGAGAATCGCCCGGCCTGCTGCGCGATCTACGCGAGAGCCAGGTGGTCGAACGCGCGAATCTCTCCTTCGGCCAGGGGATCGGCGTGACCGCCGTACAGCTCGCGAGCGCGCTCTCCACGCTCGCCAACGCGGGAGTGCGCGTCCCCCCACGGCTCGCCCTGCGCGAGGCAACCGGCGGCGCCGGCCCCAACGTCGGGCTCGTGCCGGGAGAGCGTGTGATCTCCGAAGCGATCGCCTGGCGCGTGCTCGACATGATGCGCGCGGCCGTCTCCGACGGATCCGGGC
>CAZOTO010000086.1:0-14123 GCA_964582775.1 uncultured Myxococcales bacterium | reverse complement strand
GATGCTGCTCGTCGATTTCGAGAACGTACAGAAGCTGGACCTCGCCGCGGTGCCCGACCATCGTCTTGATGCCGAGCGAGGCGAGAAGCTCGCGGCCCGGCTCGTCGCCCGGTGCCAGCACGACCGCTGCGAGATCGAAGCGCGAAGCGGAAAGCGCCTCGACCACGCGCACGAGCATGGGCGTCCCCTCCACCCGCGCGAGATGCTTCTCCCCCCCCATCCGACGGCCCCGTCCGGCGGCGAGCACCGCAGCGGCGAGCCTCGGCACCGCTACCCCCGCGGCCCCCGGCCGAGCACGCGCAGGAAGGCGCGGATCGCGCGGCGCAGCGCATTCGCGGGCGGGACGACGACCGGCGCGGCAGCCGCAGGCGCCTGCCGCCCCCGGCGCTCGACGGCGTCGAAGAACTGCAGTGCCAGCTCCCGCGCCGCAGCCGCGAGAGCCGTCTCACCGATGCGCCCGTAGAGCCCACCGGCGGTGAAATCGGCCTCGTAACGCACCTCGGTCCCCTCGTCCGCCTCGGCGAAGCGAAGCCACAGGTGGCCAGCGATCTTCCCGTTCGGGCTCTCGCCGTCGAAGCGCAGGCGCAGATGGTTCGGCGGATCCTCCTCGACGACGAACATCGAGCCCTCGAAGCGCCCGACCACATGCGGAAGCTTCGCCTCGATGGCTCCCTTGAACCGGCCAGGCCCATCGCAGTACAGCTCGTCCAGACCCGGAGTGCAGCGGCGCAGCACACCCGGATCGATCAACGCATTCCATGCCTGGTGGCAAGAGATCTCCACCATGTGCCGGCCCTCGAGCTTCACGCTTGCCCTCCTCCGAATGTCGAGATCGTACGGCAGACGAGATCCGGAACCGCGAGGTGTACCTCTTCCGGCACTCGAAACGTCGTCATCCAGCGAAGCACGTCCAGGTCTGCGAGATCGACGCGATCGCGGCCTCCGATCGTCGCCCGGCCCCGCATGAGCTTCACCGCCTTCACCAGGAAGCTGCGGTCGGTGAGCAGGCTGTTCGTCTCGTCGCATCCATGGTCGGCGACGAGGCGGCGCAGGACATCGAGGAGTGCATCGCGCACGCGATCGGGAACCGGCACGCGCGTCTGTGCGCGGTGGAGCGCATCGAGATCCGCGCGTCCCAGGACCGGCTCGGGGTCGGGCTGCTCCACGACGCGGCCGTCGGCGAAGCGATCCACGAGCTCGCGCGCGGCCACCCCATCGCGCTCCTGCAGCAGCCCCCCCACGCGGAGCTGCAACGCGAAGCGGTCCAAGTTCGCGGGATCGAGCGGTTCGTTGTAGTACTCGTCCGACATCGGATTGCTGGTGGCGATCGCGGTGACGAGCGGGATGGGATCGTCGCCGAACTTGCGCTCGTTGAGCAGCCGCAGCAGGACGTTGAGCGCCTCGCCCGGCGCGCGCGAGACGTCGTCGAGCAGACACACCTCGGCGGTGAGCAGGCCGCCCGGCTCGATGCGCTGCCGGATGCGCTCGCCCTCTCCCGAATCCGCGGGTCCGCGCTCCAGCACCACGTCGCCCACCAGCTCGGCGAGCCGCGTGTCGCGGTGGAGCTGGTAGAAGAAGAACGACAGGCCCGAGCCACGCGCCGCGAGCTCGGCCATGCGCGTCTTTGCGGTTCCCGGTGGACCCTCCAGATACACGTGCTCGCGGCAGACGAGCGCGAGCAGCAGGGCCTGCTTCGCCTCGTCGTGACCGATCACGTGCACGTCGAGCAGATTCCGTAGCGCCGCGAGCGGGCCGTTCACGCGCAGGCCTCCACGCGCCGCGCGCGAGCGAGGGGCTCGCGCTCCCGTACCTCCAGGCGCCCTCCCGCGCGAGGAATCGCGCGCAGGCGCAGGCCCCGCGTCTCGAGCGAGAGCGCGTCGAGCACGGGCGGACACTCGCCGAGCCCAACGAAGACGGTGTGGACCGCGACGCCGCAACGCCGCGCGAGCGCGCGCTCGCGCTCGACCCATGGATCGCCCGCCACGGGCACACCGTCGGTGAGCAGCACGATGTGCCGCCTGCCATGCGCCACGCCGCGGAATGCATCGAGCGCGGCGCGAAGCGGCGCCTCGTAGCTCGTTCGGCCCTCGGCACGGCGGCGCGCGGCGAGCGCGAGCAGCGCCTCGCAGTCGCGGTGGAAGAAGCGACCCTCCGACAGGAAGCGCTCGGCCTCGTGATGGAACTCGATGTAGCCCATCCGCATCCGGCGCCGCCGGATCATCCGCACGAGCCCCGCGACGACCTCTCCCGTCCACGCCGAGAGCCGGCCCTCCATCGACGCGGAGACGTCGCGCAGCACCGCCATCGCACCGGCCGCGTCCCGGCGCTCGCGCCGATGCACGCGGGGCTCCCCCGGAAGACCGCCCTGCGCGAAGAGCACGGCCTCGAGCAGATCCGCATCCTGGATCTCACCGAGCCCGCGCATGCGCCGCTGGCGTCGCGGAGCGCCGCCGGGATGCTCCTCGCGATCCGCGCCGCCGCGCTCGATCCGCCCCTCGATCGCGCGGAG
Source organism: uncultured Myxococcales bacterium (assembly GCA_964582775.1). Lineage (GTDB taxonomy): Bacteria > Myxococcota_A > UBA9160 > SZUA-336 > SZUA-336 > CAZOTO01. The sequence goes on along the minus strand of CAZOTO010000086.1, from coordinate 11,614 downwards.
CAATCGCGACAGGTCGGCGTCGCCCCCGGGGCGAACGCGATCCGACATGCGGGCGCGCACGCGCGGAAGCGACACATCCCGGTGACGCGCCGCATCGACGCCCTCCGCCGCGCGGGAAGACCCACCGGCGTCGATCCTGGGCGCGCCGGATTGCGCCGCCTCCGCATGCACGGCGGTGAACGGCTCCCGTCGATGCGCGAGCTCGTCGACGATCGCGCACGCCTCGTCGAACACGCCCTCGGGGACGCGGCGCGCGAGCAGGAAGCGAAGCGCGAGCAGGTCCCGGGCCTCCACGCAATCGCCACCGCGCAGCAGTGCATGCGCCCGCATCACCGCGAGCGCACCGCGCGCGAACGCGCGATCGGAGAGGCCCCCGGCGGGAGCGGATCCCGCGAGGAGACGCGCGACTCGCAGGCCGAACTCCGTGAGGCCCCGCCGGGCCTCGTCCCCCACGGAGAGCGTCGCGGCACGCGCTTGCAGGGCATGGCGGCGCCGTGCATCGAGAAGGGGCCGTACCGCCGGCGGCTCCGCGACATCGGCCCGCGAGGCGAGAACCGTGCGAGCGAGATCCAGGGCGCCCGATGTGAGCACACCTCGCATGCGGATCCGGACGGTGAAGCGGTCGAGGAGACCGGGCTCGAGCGGATCGCCGTACACGGCGATGCCGGGGGATGGAGCCGTCGCGATCGCAGTCTCGAGCGGAATCGCACGGCCATGTGCGCGTCGTTCTCCGAGCAGCGGGAGCAGCGGGCCGAGCGCGGGAGCCGGTGCGCGGCTCACGTCGTCGAGCACGAGGACTTCGGCGCGAAGCGCCGGCCCCGGCACGACCTCCCTCGCGATGCGCTCGCCGCGCCCGTGCGGCCGACGCCGCAGGATCGCATCGCCGAGCCACTCCCCTTCGCGCAGATCGCGATGGAAGGAGACCTCGGCCATGCGAGCCCCCGCCGCCGCAGCGGCCGCGCGCGCGAGACGCGACTTCCCGCACCCAGGAGGCCCCTCGAGGTAGGCGTGCTCGCGCGCGAGAAGTGCGAGGAGCACGCCCGTCTTTGCGTCGTCGTGTCCGACGAGGGCGCAGTCGAGCGCAGCCTGGAGATCGCGAAGTTCGGGGAGCATGGCGAGCGCTCAACCCTAGCGGGAGATGGGGTCCGGGCAAACGAGACAGCGGACCGCCGCATGGGCCGTCCGCCGTCCGATGCTCCGTGGCTCCGGATCAGGCGCGGAAACGCGACGTATCGGGCGAGAGCTCGAGCGAGTCCGCCTGGTCCGGATGGATCCGCTTGGCGCGCTCGAACAGGGCATCCTCGGTCTCGACGTTGTTCGGGTCGGGCACGCAACAATCCACGGGGCAGACCTCGGCGCACTGCTCCTTGCCGTGGAAGCCCACGCACTCCGTGCACAGGGCAGGATCGATCTGGAAGGTCTCCTCGCCCTCGCTGATCGCCTCGTTCGGGCATTCGGGCTCGCAGACGCCGCAGTTGATGCACTCCTCGGTAATCATCGTCGACATGTCGCAATCACTCCTCGCTGTGGGAACCGGTGGATGCCAGAGGTCTACTAGTGGGCGAGCGTCACTTCCCGCTTGCCCCGCGGGATGCGGCCGGTGAGCAGGAGCTGGTCTTCGCGTGCCAGGCGGAAACCGAGCTGCTCGTCGTCGGTCGAGGGCTCGAGCGCGAGCTCCGTCGCCATGAGCTGGCGGCCGAGCCGCACGAGCGCCTTCAGCTGGCTCGCCGCGCTCCGGTCGAGCCGCGGGGTCCGGAGCGTCTTCAGGTTCGACACGCTCAGGTGTACACCGGGCACTTCTCCCGTGCCCTCGCAGAGCGGGCACACCCGACCGAGGGCCTCGCGCAGCGCCCGCTCGACGAATGCCGTCTGGTTCGGTACCTGGCGGAGCGCATCGAGCAGGTCTGCATCCAGACGGAACGTCGCGCGCTGTTTTCGGTGACCCGCGTATGCCATGCCTGTACAGCAGAATGCTGTACAGAACACGGAGCCGCAACGTAGGGAAAGCCACCCTGAACCACCTTCGAGGTGGCGCTCGATCTGGCGCCGAGCGTCCGTGGACTCCATATACTGAACGACTCCATTTGCCGGAGGTGTGTCCCGTGGCGGACCACGACGAGCCAACCGGATCCGATCGACCCGATCGACCCGATCGACCCAAGCGACCGCGACGCCGCCGACGCCCTCGCCGGGGAACCGGATCCCGACCGCCTGGGGGGGCGCCTGCGCCGATCGCGCCGGACGCCCCCGCCGCGGTGGTCTCGTATGGATCCGACGACGCCTCGGACCCCGGGGAAGAGGTCTCGGGGGGCCCCGCATCGATCGAACCCGCGAGCTTCGACTCCTCGGCCGATTCCAGCGCCGAGGTTCGCGGACCCCGTCCGAGCAGCCGGCGCCGCCGACGCCGCCGGCGCCCGGGTCGTGGGAGCGGGGGTGCTCCCGACCCCCGCCTGCAGCAGATGCTCAACCTGCTGCGCCGCGAGTTCGGCCTGCGCCACTTCCGCCCCGGCCAGGAGGAGATCATCCGCGCGGTGCTCGATGGCCGCGACACGCTCGCAGTGCTCCCCACCGGAAGCGGGAAGTCGCTCACCTATCAGCTCCCGAGCCTTCTCCTTCCCGGCCTCACGGTCGTGGTCTCGCCGCTCATCGCACTGATCCGCGACCAGTTCGAGAAGCTGCGCGCCCAGGGCATCGAGACGGTGCGCGTCGACAGCTCGCTCACCGGCACCCAGCGCGAAGAGGCGCTGCAGCTGCTCGAACAGGGCAGCCAGAAGGTCGTGTTGATCACCCCCGAGGGGGCGACCAGCGGCACCTTCAAGAAGCGAATCGGCGACGCAGAGGTGTCGCTCTTCGTCGTGGACGAGGCGCACTGCGTCTCCGAGTGGGGGCACGACTTCCGTCCGAGCTACCTGGCCCTCGGCGCGCTGCGCGAGGAGCTCGGCCATCCGACCACGCTCGCACTCACCGCCACCGCGCCGCCGCTCGTGCGCGAGGAGATCACCAAACGCCTCGGCCTGCGCGATCCCGCAGTGGTCGTGCGCTCCGTGGCACGCCCGAATCTTCGCTTCGAGGTGAAGACGTGCGACTCCGAGGAGATGAAGCGGCGCGAGCTGATCCAGTACCTGCGGCGGCTGCGCCGCCCCGGGATCGTGTACTGCTCGACGGTGAAGGACGTCGAGGAGCTCGGCGCGCTGTGCAAGCTCGCGCGGATTCCCGCCGAGATCTATCACGGCCGGCTCACGAAGGCAGAACGCGACCACGCACACGAGCGCTTCATGTCGTCGGGCAAGCGCATCGTGATGATCGCGACGAGCGCCTTCGGACTCGGCGTCGACAAGGCGGACATCCGCTACGTGATCCACTATCAGGTGCCCGGATCGCTCGAGGCCTGCGTGCAGGAAGCGGGGCGCGCGGGGCGCGACGGCCTGCCCGCGCGCTGCATCCTCCTGTGGTACCCGGAGGACGTCTCCGTCCAGCGCCACTTCCTCACCGAGGGGCCGGCGAGCCGCTCGCAGATCAAGAAGGTGGTCGAGGGGCTCGCTGCGTGGAGCGGCGAGGACCGTCCGGTGGATCCCGCCGTGCTCGCCATGAGCACCGAGGTCGGGGTCACGCGCACGAAGGCGATCCTGGAGGGCATGCGCGACGCCGGGCTCGTCGAGGAGATCGAGGGTCACTTCCGCCTGGTGGGCAAACCGGACGTGGCGGAGGCGGTGAAGCTGCTCTCCAAGCGCAACGAGGAGCGCAAGACCACCGACCGCCGCCGCCTGGAGGGCATGATCGAGTACGCGAACAACACCACGGAGTGTCGCGTGGTCCACATCCGGCGCTACTTCGAGGACGGCGAGCCCACGGCCTGCGGACACTGCGACATCTGCGAGCCGAAGCTTCGCCGCCGCCGCCGCCGCCCCAAGCGCGTCGGACGGGGACCGGGCGACGTCGACGAGCACGACGACGACTAGCGCACGCGCTAGGCTACGACGGCACGCCGGGTGATGCTTCGGGATCGCCTGCCCATATCCGAATCCGGAACCCCCTTCCGCGGAGCGATTCGATGAAGCACCCGATGCTCGACATCCAGCCCCTTTCGGACGAGCTCTACCAGGTCTCGAACCTGTGGATCGAGCGGCTCTCCCAGAAGCGCATCTGGGTCTTCGACCTCGAGGCCACGGGCCTCGACACCTCGCGCGAACGCATCACGCAGATCGCGGGCATTCCCATCGAGGGCGGACGCATCGTGGAAGAGGATGCGTTCGTTCAGTTCGTGAATCCGGGCATCGACATCCCTCCGCTCATCCAGGAGCTCACCGGGATCACGCCGGACAAGGTGGCGAATGCGCCGTCCTTTCCCGAGGCCTGGGCGCGGCACCTCGAGGCCGCACGCGGCGCGCACTTCTGGATGGGGCAGAGCGTGTTCGAGTTCGACGTCCCGCTGCTCGAAGTGGAGCTCGCGCGCCACGGGAAGCCCGTCGAGCTGCCCCCGATTCTCGATTCCGTCGTGTTGGCGACCGCGCTGCTCGGCAAACCAGAGGACCGCTGGAGCACGAGCAAGCTGCTCGCGCGCTTCTGCGTCGACACCGCCGGCCTGCGCCGCCACGACGCGCTCGACGACGTGAAGATCCTGGGCCGGATCCTGCTGCCCATGCTGCGCATCGTCGAGGAGCAGCACGGCGACACGGTCCACGTCGCGGCGGACAAGCCGATCGCCATCCGGCGGCATCCGCCCGTGACGAGCGAAGCTCCGAGCGCCTAGGCGCCCGGAGATCTATGGCCGCGAGCTTCCGGGCTCCTCTTCCGGATCCGGGCTCGTCAGATGCAGGACGATGTCGCCGGGTCCCGCACTCGGTGGCTCCTCGGCCACGAAGGGCACGAGCCGTCCGGCGGGTGTGATCCGCATGAGCAGCAGGCTGCGCTCGCCGTGATGTGCGCGCAGATCCTGCAGGTGGAACTCCTCGGTGAGCCTCGTCGCCTTCACTCGCGCACCGGCGGCCATGCGCCGCTCGAGCTCGCCGAAGGTGGCGCCGGAATCGAAAAGGGGGCGCCCACCGAGCTCTCCCGGGCCTTCCGTCCGCTGGCTGGGTAGCTGGAAGACGCCCGATCGCTCGAAGAACTCGGAGAAGTGCAGTGCGGCCAAGCGGTTTACTTCGTCGTTCGAGGTGAGTGCGAGCAAGCGCCCCAGACCGCCCATCGGGATGTTCTCCTCGGGATGTCCCTCGAGCACGTCGCCCCACACCGCCTGCAAACCGGACAGCCGCAGCTCGGACACGCGTCGCCGATTCGTGTCCACCATGACGACGGAGAATCCCCGCTCCGCCAGCACGCGCGCGAGCGCCTCCGCGAACCGCCCGCCGCCGACGAACAGGCATCCTTGCGGCTCGCGCTCGGCCAGCCCCAGGCGACGCGCAAGGGGTCCGGCCGTGAGCCCGTAGATCGCCACGGTGGACAGGATCACCAGGAATGCGAGAGGAACGAGCCGCTCCGCTCCCGGCGCGATTCCCGCGAGCCGCGCCGCGAACAGACCCGCCACGGCGGCCGCCACAACTCCCCGGGGAGCCATCCATCCCACGAACGCGATCTCGCGCCACTCGAGCCCGGTCCCCCATAGCGACAGCCCGGCCGAGACAGGTCGCACGACGAGCACGAGCCACAGCACGAAACCGACCCCCGTCAGATCCATCTGCGCCAGATCCTCGCGACGCAGGGTGGCTGCCAAGACGACGAAGAGCCCGGCGAGCAGGAGGGTCCGAAGGTTCTCCTTGAACTCGAGGATGTGGCGCAGGGGAACCCGCTCCTGGTTCGCCAGGACGAATCCCATGAGGGTCACCGACAGAAGACCCGCCTCGTGCTGCAGTCCGTCTCCCAGCGCATACACGGCCAGGACCGATCCGAGAGTCACGGGGCTCTCGAGATGATCGGGAAGCCAGCGCCTGCGAAGCGCCGTGACCAACAGCGCCGCGCCCAGCCCTCCCGCAAAGCCGCCCGCAACAAGGGTCACCGCCACGCCGCGGATCGTGGACATTGCACCGGCGCGACTCACTCCATGGCCTTCCGCCAGCGCGTGCAGGACGAGCACGGACAGCGTCGCTCCGATCACGTCCGCGACGATGCCCTCCCACTTGAGCACCGGCCCCACGCGTCCGCGCGGCCGGATGTGATTGAGCAGCGGTCCGATCACCGTGGGTCCGGTCACCGTGAGCAGCGCGCCGAACAGGAGCGCGAGCTCGAACGAGAGACCGGCGATCCACACCCCACCCGCGGTCGCCAGCGCCCACGTGCAGGCTACGCCCAGTGTGCACAGGCGCAGCGCGGCTGCGCCGATCTCGCGAAGCTCGCGGACCCGCAGCGTGAGGCCGCCTTCGAAGAGGATCACTCCGACGGCGAGCGCCACAATGGGATCGAGCAGATCCCCGAGCAGCACGCGGGGCGCGAGCAGCCCCGCCATCGGTCCGACGACGAGCCCCATCGCGAGCAGGAGCAGGATCGACGGCAGGCGCACGCGCCAGGCAAGCCACTGGGCAGCAACACCGAGAGCGAAGATTCCCGCAATCGTGGGAAGCAACGGCAGAGCACTGGCGTCGGGCACGGCTCGACGGTAGCCGGGTCCGCGGACGACAGCGAGCTATCGCCGCATGCGATCGCCGAGCACGGCGATCGCGGCCAGACGAACGAACTCGTCCGCGAGGCAGCGATCGAGGAGGAGACACGGATCGGTGCCGAAGCGCATCTCGTCGTCGCGCATGGAGACGAGCTGCGGATAGAGCAGGCGGCGCGGACCGTAGCTCGCCTTGCCGTTGTCGATCTCGCGCGTGAACGCGGCCTCCATTCCCATGTAGGCGAGCACGACGGCGCTACGCGACCCCCCGCCCGCTCGGGCGCGCAGCACCCGCAGCGCCCGTTCGATCCTCCGCGTCTCGCGCGCGTGGCTCTCGATCCACGGGGCGATCTCCGCGTGCAGGTGGCGGTCGGCGAGGCCGCAGGCGAGCTCGTCGGGCACCGCGAGACGCCGCGCCACGCAGCGGTCGAGCTCGTCGAGGATCGCGAGGCGAGCGGCGCCCTCGGTCTGCGTCGCGCGAAGCCGCTCGAGCCATCCCTCGAGCTCGGCATCGCGATCGTCGATGCGCAGCGGCGAGAAGCGATGGGCCGCAGCGAACACGCGAAGCGTGGGTGCGACCTCGCCGCCCAGGCGATCGATCGCGCGCTGCCAGGCGACCTCGGCGTCGTACCCACACGGATCGCGCAGGTACTCCGCGGCGCAGCTCACGGTGACGAGCGAGGCGCGGGGCTGCTCCATGGGGTTCAACAGGATGCCGCTCACGTCCGCTGCAAGATCCGGATCGCGGCCCACGTAGGGGCTCAGATGGAGCATGCGCCGCATCGGACCGTCCGCCACCGGCGTGTTGTCCCAGACGAGCAGCTTGCGGCCGAGCGTCGCGGCGCGGCGCGCAGCCTCGTCGCTGCGGATCTCGGGGCTCAGCACGGTGCGCCCCGTCCAGCCGATCTCGACGTCGCGAGGGAGCCCTGCACCCAGGGTCTCGAGATACTCCGTGGGCTCGACGCCGAGGTAGTCCGTCGGCACGAGCCAGAGCGCGACCTCGGGGGGCAGGTCCGTGCGGATCTCCTCGAGCAGCTCGACGTGCGCCTGCGCGAGCGAGCGGTAGCGCGCTCGATCCTCGTCGTGCAGCAGCGACGAGGGAACGTCATCGAGCGCGATGCAGAGGAAGCGGGAACCGAGTCCGCGGAAGGCCTCGAGCTTCGCACGCAGCCGCGCGCGATCCTCGGCGCTCGCATACACGATGGAGCGACCCGGCGACACGGCGAAGCCCACGTCGACGCCCGCGCGATCGCCCTCGCGCACGAGCTCGCGAAACCGCGCGAGGGCGTCCTCGGGATAGGGCTCGCGCCAGCGCTCGAGGTGCAGGGGATCGCCCTTGGGTGCGTAGACGTACGTGTTCAGCCCGAGCTCGCCCATCCGCGCGAGCAGCCACAGCCGGTCCTCGTGGCTCCACGGCGTGCCGTAGAACCCCTCGATGACGCCTCGAAAGCGGAACGAGTCCACCGAGGCCGAGGGTACGCTACAGGCCCGTCACCAGCACGACGGTCGCAGCGGTTCCCGCGATCGCCAGCAGATAGGACACGTACGCGGGTAGCGCGGGCTTCATGCCGAGATCGAGACCCAGGTGCCGCAGGTGATGCGCGCAGTGCCAGAGGGTGAGCGAGAGGACCACGATCAGGAATCCCTTGCCCACGAGACTCGACGCAAGCGCATGCGCCCGCTCGTAGGCGAGCCCCGACTCGATCACGCCCAGCGGCGCGAGCAGGAGCACGCCGACGATCAACGGCAGGAGGAAGAACGCGGCGATGAAGCCGCCCGCACCGAACAGCAGCCACCACAGGGGCTCGAGCTTGTGGATGAGCTTCACAGGATCACCCCTCCGAGGATGAGAAGGACCACGATCCAGAGCGTCACGAAGCCACCGAGCGGCAGGATGCCATGCACGGGCATCGGAGCCGGCGGAGCGATGGGGAAGCCCATGATCTTCGCCCCGGCGGGGATCTTCCGGCCCACCCAGCTCCAGCGGATCGCGAAGTAGAGCGTGAAGACGAGCGCCAGGACCGAGGTGGCGAGCGCGGGCGGCTCCGCCATCGCCGCGAGGTAGGCACTCCATGCCTCGGGGCCACGCCCGAGCGCGCACACGCCCCAGAGCAGGAACGCGCACGCCGCGAGCATCGGCACGCAGGTGAAGCCGAACAGCACGTAGTTGCGGTAGCGGTAGTGTCCCACGAACCAGCCCGACGGGACGCGAGGAGGCGCAGTGCGGGTCTGGGGCTTCGCGGACTCGGAGCAGCACGACGTCGTCATCGGGCACCTCGCTTGGGGACGATCCCGGTCCACTGCAGCGCAGCGGTGAGCTTGCTCTGCTGGATGGCCTTCGCGGGATCCACGTGCTTGGGGCAGACCTGCGCGCACTCGTTTGCGTACGAGCACGACCACACGCCGGAGTGTCCGCCCATCACGTCGTAGCGATCGGCCTCGCCCTCGTCGCGCGAGTCGCGGTTGTAGCGGTACCCGAGCGCGAGCGCTGCGGGCCCCACGAACTCCGGCTCATGGATGAGCACCGGACACGCGGCGTAGCACAGCGCGCAGTTGATGCACATGCTGTACTGCTTGAAGTCGTCGAGCTCCTCGGACGACTGCAGGTATTCGCCCTCCTCGATCAGCTTCTCCTTCCGACGGATGATCCACGGCTTCACGCTCTGGATCTTGTGGATGAAGCTTCCGAGATCGACGACCAGGTCGCGCACGACGGGGAAGTTGCTCATCGGCTCGATGCGGACGGGCTCGTCGTAGGCGGATACGAACGCGTTGCAGGTGAGCGTCGGTCGGCCGTTCACGACCATGCCGCAGCTTCCGCACACGCCCATGCGGCACGACCAGCGGTGGCTGATCGTCGAGTCGATCTCGTCCTTGATGTAGTTGATCGCATCCAGGACCACCCAGTCGCTCTGGCAGGGCACCGTGTACTCCTGCCAGACCGGCTCCTGGTCCTGCTCCGGCCGGAACCGAAGGATCTGGAACTTCCGGTGGGTCACGTCCGACATCAGTACTTCCGCTCCTCGGGCTGCCACCTCGTGATGGTGACGGGCTTGTAGGAAAGCCGCGGTCCATCCGGGGCGAACTTCACCAGGCTGTGCTTCAGGAACTCCTGATCGTTGCGCGTCGGGAAGTCGGTGCGCGTGTGCGCGCCGCGCGACTCCTTGCGCGCGACCGCAGACACCGCCACCGCTTCGGCCACGTCGAGCATGTGACCGAGCTCGAGCGCCTGCACGACCTCGGTGTTGAAGATCATGCTCCGATCGGAGAGGCCGATGTCCGCGTAGCGGCCCTTGAGCTGAGCGACCGCGTCGGCGGTGGCCTGCATCGAGTTCTCCTCGCGGAACACCCCGCAGCCCGACTCCATCGCCAGGTTCAGGTCGCGCCGGATGTGCGCGATCTTCTCGCCACCGACCTTGTTGCGCAGCGCCTCGAGGCGGCGCTCCTCACCGCGCGCCTGCTCGAGCAGCGCGGATTCGTTCCCATCCGTGACCTCGCGCGAGAAGCGCACCGCCGCCTCTCCCGAGCGCCGGCCGAAAACGAGCAGCTCGGTGAGCGAGTTCGAGCCCAGCCGATTCGCACCGTTGATCGACACCGACGCGCACTCGCCCGCGGCGTACAGGCCGGGGATCTCCGTCGCGCCGTCCACGTTCGTGTCGATGCCACCCATCATGTAGTGCACGACCGGACGCACCGGAATCGGCTGCCACACGGGGTCGATGCCCACGTAGTTCCGCGCCAGCTCTCGCACGAACGGCAGCTTCTTGTCGATCTTCTCCTCGCCGAGATGCGTGAGGTCGAGGTTCACGTACTCACCGTAGCGGCCCCGCAGGCCGCGGCCCGCCTGGAACTCGCGCATGATCGCGCGCGAGACCATGTCACGCGGGCCGAGCTCGGCCTTGTTGCCCACGCCGTAGTCGTAGATCGTGAGGAAGCGCTCGCCCTTGGAGTTCTTCAGGTAGCCGCCCTCGCCGCGGCACGCCTCGGTCATCAGGATGCCGGTTCCGGGCAGGCCCGTCGGGTGGTACTGCACGAACTCCATGTCCTTCAGGCCGACGCCCGCGCGATACGCGAGCGACATGCCGTCGCCCGTCTTCACTGCCGCGTTCGTCGTGAAGGGGAAGATCTTCCCACCGCCACCCGTGCAGATGATCACGGCTCGGCCGAGGATCGCCCGAACCTCACCGGTCCGCATGTCGAAGCACGCGACGCCGCAGCAGCGGCCGTCCTGGATCAGCAGCCGCGTCGCGTAGTGCTCGTCGTAGCGCACGATGCGGTCGTACTTCATCGACGTCTGGAAGAGCGTGTGCAGCATGTGGAAGCCGGTCTTGTCCGCGGCGAACCACGTGCGCTTCACGCTCATGCCGCCGAAGGCACGCACGGCCACGCGGCCGTCCTTCTCGCGGCTCCACGGGCAGCCCCAGTGCTCGAGCTGCGTGAGCTCCTTCGGAGCCGCCTGGACGAAGGTCTCGACGACGTCCTGATCCGCGAGGAAGTCGCTGCCCTTGAGCGTGTCGTACGCATGCAGATCGAAGCTGTCGTCGTCGCGCGCCGAGCCGGCGGCGCCCCCCTCGGCCGACACGGTGTGACTGCGCATCGGGTAGAGCTTGGACACGAGCGCGACGGATGCGTCGGGGGATGCTTCCACGGCCGCGATGGCCGCGCGAAGACCCGCTCCGCCGCCACCTACCAGAACGATGTCGTGACGAAAGACCTCCACGGGGACTCCTCGAATGCGCACCCTGCGGAGTGCGCTCGCGATACGAAACAGGGTGGATCCGCTGGAGCGCGAGGCTCTCGGCGGGGCAGCCGCCCCCGGTCGCGCCGGGACAATACCCGATTTTGCGCAAATTGCGCGCCCCGGCCCGACCCACCATCGAGACCCGTCACGCAGTCGAGCGGCGCGACTACGGCAGCTCGGCGCGCACCGAGGTGTGCTCGGCGAGCCGCCGCCACAGGCGGTCCGGATCGGACAGCGGATCGAGCGCGCCCTCCTCTCCGCCGGGAGCGCTCATCTCCTCGACC
>CAZOTO010000085.1:0-14183 GCA_964582775.1 uncultured Myxococcales bacterium | reverse complement strand
TGGATCGCGAGCTCCCTTAGCCGGGTCGCAGGTCGTCACGTGGTACGCCGGATCCTCGTGTCCCTTCACCGCACGCGCCGCACCGAGCACCGCGTGCTCGTCGTCGGCACGGGGCGCCTCGCACGCGAGGTGAACGACCGCCTGTCGCTCCACCAGGAGATGGGCCTTCGCACGATTGGATTCGTCGGACCCGAACACATCGGTCTCGATCGCTGCGCGACGCCATGGCTCGGACCCTACAGCCACCTGCGCGCGATCGTGGAGCGCGAGGGCGTGGATCAGGTCGTGATCGCGCTCGATCGCGCCGATCCCGAGGATCCCCTCAAGCTGCTGCACGAGCTCTACGACACCCCGGCCAGCATCCGCTTCGTTCCGGACCTGCTCGGGCCCACTACCCTGCGTGCAGGCGTGGAGGATCTCGACGGTCTGCCCATGGTGAGGATCGTCGACGACCCCATGGTCGGCTGGCGGCGGATCGTCAAGCGCGGGATCGACATCGCGGTCTCGACTTTCGGGCTGGTTCTCGGCGCGCCCTTCTTTGGCTCGATCGCCTTGGGGGTGAAGCTCAGCTCTCCGGGACCCATCTTCTTCGGGCAGGAGCGGGTGAGCCTCGACGGGCGTCCGTTCCGGATGTGGAAGTTCCGGACGATGGTCGAGAACGCAGAGGAGCAGACCGGTCCCGTCTGGGCGGATCGTGACGATCCTCGCTGCACTCGTTTCGGCGCGTTCCTGCGGCGCCGCAGCCTCGATGAGCTGCCGCAGCTGTGGAACGTGCTGAAAGGAGAGATGAGCCTCGTCGGTCCGCGGCCCGAACGCCCCGAGTTCATCGCCCAGTTCCGGCAGCAGATCCCCGGGTACATGCTGCGTCATCGCACGAAGGGCGGAATGACCGGGCTCGCACAGGTGAGTGGACTGCGCGGGAATACCTCGGTGGAGCGGCGCCTCGAGCTCGACATGGAGTATCTCGAGCGTTGGTCGCTCTCGATGGACCTGAAGGTCCTCCTCCTCACACTGCTGCGCGCCTTTCGCGATCCCAATGCCTACTGAGAGCGGTCCGGCACCCCCGGATCGCGCGCGCGCTCCTTCCTGGCTCGCATCGCCACGAGCTCGCCGGGACGATTCGTGAACAGCCCCTCCACCCCAAGGCTCATCAGCTCCATCTGCCGAGCGGGATCGTCGACGGTGTAGACGTAGACGCGATACCCCGCCCCGTGCAGCGAATCGATGCGGCGGCGCGTAGCGATCGACACGTGCAGGTGTATGGCCTCGGCTCCCAGGCATTCCGCACGTCGCACGATCCCCGGTCCGGGTCGGGACGACACGAGCAACCCGATGCGCACCGAGGGTTCGAGTGAGCGAAGCGTGGCGAGCACATCGTCGCCGAACGAGGAGAAGAGCGTGCGCCCGAGAAGTCCGCGTCTGCGCAGCTCGTCGAGCGTGCGCTTCTCGAGCCCCGGGTACGGACCACCTCTCGGCCTCTTGATCTCGAGGTTGAACGCGATTCGCTCGCCGCACGCATCGAGCGCCTCCTCGAGAGTGGGGATGGTCGGCTGGATCTCGCGAAGCTCGGCCAGCGCGAGGCGGCCGATCCGCTTGCGCGCAACGACTTCGTCGTGATGGAGCGCGATCGCTCCATCGCGCAGCAGATGCAGATCCGTCTCGATCATGTCCGCGCCCTGCTCGATGGCGAGCTCGAACGCCTCGATCGTGTTCTCGGGTGCATCCGCACTCGCGCCGCGGTGCGCGATCACCCACGGGCTCACGGCTGCACCCAGCCGCGCGCACGATCCACGGCGCGCCGCCACTGCTCGAGCCTGCGCGCGCGCTCGTGCGCATCGAGGCGCGGCGGGAAGCGCCGATCCTCTCTCCAGTGCGTGCGGATCTCGTCCCGGCTCGACCAGAAGCCCACCGCGAGTCCGGCAAGATAGGCGGCTCCCAGTGCCGTGGTCTCGAACACGGCGGATCGAACGACGGGCATACCCGCAAGATCCGCTTGGATCTGGAGCAGCACCTCGTTCGCCGCGGCGCCCCCGTCCACCCGAAGCTCGCGCATCGGCAGGCCCGTATCGCGGGCGAAGCACTCGAGCAGATCGCAGCACTGGAACGCGATCGCCTCGAGCGCGGCCCGCACGAGGTGCGCACGCGTCGTTCCCCGCGTGAGTCCCACGATCGTTCCGCGAGCAGAGGGATCCCAGTACGGAGCTCCGAGGCCCGTGAACGCCGGCACGAGGAACACGCCCTGCGCATCGTCCACGCTCGCCGCAAGCTCCGCACTGCGGGCCGCGGTATCGATGAGCCCCAGCTCGTCTCGCAGCCACTGAACGATCGCGCCCGCCATGAACACCGAGCCCTCGAGCGCGTACTCGACCCGCCCATCGATGCTCCACGCGATCGTCGAAAGCAGCCCGTTCGTCGAGCGGCGAAGCTGCTCTCCGGTGTTCACGAGAAGGAAGCAGCCGGTACCATACGTGTTCTTCGTGGATCCAGGATCGAAGCAGGCCTGTCCGAACAGCGCCGCCTGCTGATCGCCCGCCACACCGGCGATCGGAATGGGCGCGCCATCCAGCCACTCGGCCGCCGTCTCGCCGAAGGAGCCACTCGAGTCGCGCACCTCGGGAAGCATCCCGACGGGCACGTCGAGCGCAGCGAGCAGATCCGGATCCCATCGCCTGCGCTCGATGTCGTAGAGCATCGTGCGCGAAGCGTTGCTGGAGTCGGTGGCGTGCACGCGACCACCGGTGAGCCGGTACACGAGCCAGCTGTCGACGGTTCCGAACGCAAGCTCCCCGCGGCGAGCGCGATCGCGCGCCCCGGGAACATGGTCGAGGATCCACTTCACCTTCGTGGCCGAGAAGTACGGATCGATCACGAGCCCGGTGCGCTGCGCGACGAGCGGCGCGAGCCCCCTCTGCTCGAGCTCTTCGCAGATCGCTGCAGTCTGCCGCGACTGCCACACGATCGCGCGGTGGATCGGCTCTCCCGTCGCGCGGTCCCACACGACGGCCGTCTCGCGCTGGTTCGTGATGCCGATGGCCGCGATGTCGCGCGGACCGGCGCCCGCTTTCTCGAGTGCGCCGCGCAGCGCGCGAAGCTGGCCGCCCCAGATCTCGTTCGGATCGTGCTCGACCCAGCCCGGCTGCGGGTAATGCTGCACGAGCTCACAGGCGTGGCTCGCCACGGCAGTCCCGTGCCGATCGAACACGATGGCGCGCGAGCTCGTCGTTCCTTGATCGAGCGCGAGGACGTAGTCCGGCATGGATCTACGGATACCAGGGACGACGGCCGCAGAGCAAGCGCCGGCTGCGAGCCTTCCTACTCCTGCTCCTCGGGCGGCGCGAAGAGCGCGCGCACGAAGGACTCGGGATCGAAGTCGAACAGATCGTCGACCCCCTCGCCGAGTCCCACGTAGCGAACGGGCAGTCCGACCTCCTCCGCGATGCCGAGCACGACACCGCCCTTGGCAGTGCCGTCGAGCTTCGTGAGCACGATCCCCGAAACGGGCACCGCGCGCGAGAACTCCTGCGCCTGGCGGATCGCGTTCTGGCCGGTGTTCGCGTCGAGCACGAGCAACACCTCGTGGGGCGCCTCGGGCATCACCTTCTGCACGACGCGCGAGATCTTCGCGAGCTCGTCCATGAGGCCGCGATCCGTCTGCAGACGCCCGGCGGTGTCGATGATCACCGCGTCCACCCCGCGCGAGAGCGCTGCCTGCAGTGCATCGTACGCCACGGATGCGGGATCGCCGCCCGGCTCGCCCCGCACGATCTCGGCTCCGCAGCGCTCGGCCCAGACGCCGAGCTGCTCGATCGCCGCCGCTCGATAGGTATCGCCCGCGGCCACGATCACGCGCTTGCCCTCGCGAATCCAGCGCGAGGCCAGCTTGCCGATCGACGTGGTCTTCCCGGAGCCGTTCACACCGACGACCATCACCACGTGCGGCCGCGTGCTCATCGGACGCTCGGGCGACGGCAGCCCGCGCAGGATCTCGAGGGCACGCGCCTCGATCGTCGGCCTCACGGCGTCGGGTGATCCCGCGTGCCGCGCCGCCTCGAGCAGCGAATCGGCGGTGCGCACGCCGAGGTCCGCGCCGAACAGGACGGCTTCGATCTCCTCGATCGTCTCGTCGTCGATACGGCTGCGGCCGCGTAGGAGCCCCTCGAGCTTTCCGACGAGCGCGAGCCGGCTCTTGCGCAACCCCCGCCGAAAGTCCGACTCGCGGAGCCGCCTCTCGACGGGCGCCGGCTCGGGCGCCGGCGCCACGGCCGGCTCGGGCGCAAGCGGCGCGGGCAGCGCCAAACGAGTGGCCGCCTCCGTGCGTGCCGCCTTGCGGTGCAAGCGCACCGCACGCGGCCACGCCACGAGCACGCAGCCGAGCGCCACCGTCGCGAGCAGGCCGATGCCGGCCAGGAGGATCGTCTCGTAGGTGAACAGCGAATCCACGAGGCGAAACCTACGAAACCAGATCCACGGTGACGAGCTTGCTGAGCCCCGGCTCCTGCATGGTGACACCGTAGAGCGTGTCGGCCATCTCGATCGAGCCCTTGTTGTGGGTGATCATGAGGAACTGCGATTGCTCTCCGCGTTCGCGCAACAGCTCGTTGAACTTCCCCGCGTTCGCGTCGTCGAGCGCGGCATCCACCTCGTCGAGCAGGAAGAACGGCGAGGGCTTCACGGTGAACACGGCCATGAGGAGCGAGATCGCCGTGAGCGACTTCTCGCCGCCGGAGAGCAGGTTCACGCTCTGCAGCTTCTTTCCCGGTGGCTGAGCGACGATCTCGATGCCCGCCTCGAGGACGTCCTCGCTCTCCGTGAGGCGTAGCTCGGCGCGTCCTCCGTTGAACATGCGGGGGAAGATCTTGCGGAACTCGGCGTCGACGGCCTCGAAGGTCTCGCGGAAGCGGGCGCGGCTCGTGCGGTTGATCCGCGCGATGGCGCTGCGCAGCCGCTCGATGGAGACCTCGAGATCCGCCTTCTGCTCCGACAGGTAGCGATGTCGCTCGGAGACCTCTTCGTACTCCTCGATCGCACCGAGGTGCACATCGCCGAGCGCGCGCAGCTGCTCGCGCAGACGCGAGACCTCCTGCTCGCGTTCCTCGACGCTTCCCTCCAGGTGCTCCGCCGGGGGCTCGTACACGTCGAGATCCACGTCGTACCGCTCGCGGATGCGACTGCGGAGCTGATCGCACTGAAGGCGGACCTCCTGCGCCGAGAGCTCACTCATTCCGATCTTCTCGCGCAGCGCCTCGCGCTCGCGAACGGCCGTGCGCGCCTCGGCCTCGCAGGTCTCGAGTCGCTGGCTGCTCGCCTCGTACGCCTCGCGCAGCGCATCCTGCTCGGCCCGTACGGCCTCCTCGCTGCGAATCTTCGACGAAAGCTCCTGCTCCGCCTGTGCCGAGGACGCCGCGAGCGCCTGCGCACGCTCGCGCGCCTCGCGGATCTCCCCGCGGCGTCGCTCGATCCAGCTTCGGCCGTCCGCGATCGAGGACTGCAGGCGATCGAGTGCGAGTCGGATCTGGTCGCGGCGCGCCCCGAGCTCGGCGAGCGCCACGCGCACCTGCACGAGCCGCTGCTCGAGCCGGTCGCGCTCCGCGGTGAGCTCGGCGATCTGGACGCGCAGCGCCTCGCTCTCCTGCTGGACCGTCGCGTGCTCCCGCTCGATCTGCGCGCGGCGCGCTGCGATCTCCTGCCCCGAGGCAAGGGCGCGCTCGATGTCGGCTCGCAGCTGCGCGTGGCTCTCGCGGTGACCGGCCACGGACTGCCGCGCCTCGCGCTCGCGCTCGCGCGTGCGATCGAGATCCTTGCCGAGGCCCGCGACGGCGAGCTCCGCCTCGTGCAGGCGCACCCGGGTGCCGTCGATCTCGCGGCCGAGCTCCGCCGCGTGTGCATCGGCGCCCGCCACCAGCGCGCGCAGATCCTCGCGCCGCGCCTCGTACGACTCGAGCGCCGCCGACAGCCGGCGGATTTCCCCGGCGCGGCTGATCGCACCGGGGGGCACTCCCTGCCCACCCGTCACCGCGCCCGAGCGATCCAGCAGCTCTCCCTCACGGGTCACGAACACCGCAGGCGGGCGAGCGATGCCGAAGCGAGCCACGGCCTGCGCGAGATCGTCGACGAGGTAGACGTCGGCGAGGAGCCGCTGCACCACACCGCGGTAGGCCGGCTCGACGGTCACGAAGTCGACGAGCGGCCGGCCGAGCGGAACGAACCCCGACAGGGGCACGTCGTCGCCCGCCGCGAGAGGAAGAACGGTGGCGCGTCCGGCGGCTTCCCGTCGCATCCACGACAAGAGCTTGAAGCCGCCCTCGGGCCCGTCGACGAGCACCGCCTCGAGCTTGCCCGCCAGCACCGCTTCGAGCGCGGCCTCGAGGCCATCCTCGACGCGCAGCACGCGCGAGAGCAAATCGACCACCGATGCACGCTCGGCTTCGGGCAGCCGCTCGATCGTGGAGGAGACGCGCTGCGACTCGCGGTGCTCGATGTCGCGCAGCGAATCGAGCCGCGCGGAGACCTGCTCCACGCGCGTGCGCACCTCGGCGAGCTCAAACCGCTTCGCCTCGAGCGCCGCGAGGATCTCGCGGTGGCTGCGTTGCTGGTCCTCGAGCCGCGCGGCGAGCTCGTCGCGCTGGCGAACGGTCTCTCCCACCTGCTCCGCGAGGCTCGTCTCGTCGCGGCGGAGCCCTTCGGCCCGCTCCTCGCTCTCGACGAGGGCCTGCTCGTTGCGCACGAGCCGCGCTTCGAGCTCCGTGCGCCGCTCGTCGAGCGACTGGGCGCGGCTACGAAGCGTCCCCTCCTCGGCGGAGAGCTGTACGACCCGGTTCTGGTGGACCTCGCGCCGGGACTGCACGGCGGCCAGGCGGTCGACGTGCTCGCGAAGCTCGGACTCGCGCCCGCCGAGCTCCCGCTGCTCGGAGTCGATGCGCTCGTCGATGGATGCGCGCTCCCCCTCGAGAGCACGCTCGGACTCGAGGTGCGCCTCGAGCTGCGCCTCGAGCTGCACCACCTCCTGCTCGCGCTCGTCCGCCATGCGCGCAAGGCCATCGCGCTCGCGGCGCTCGTACTCCACGCGCCCCTCGAGGGACTGGATCTCCGACCGCACGCGGAACAGCCGCTCGCTCACGTCCTGCAGGGCACGCTCCTGCTCCACGTGGGTCCGGCGCTCGGCCTCGAGGTCTGCGTCGGCGCGCGCCACCCGGGCATCGAGAGCCACGCTCTCCGTACGCAGGCGCTCGATCTCCTCGTCCGCCTCGTCGAGCTTCGCGCGGCAGTAGAGGAATTCCTGGCGGGAGACGCCGAGCTCGAGATCCCGCAGCCGGGCAGAGAGCTTCTTGTACCGGTTCGCCTTGGCCGCCTGGCGGTCGAGCGAGCCGATCTGGCGCTTGAGCTCGCCGAGGATGTCGCTCACCCGCAGCAGATTGTCCTCGGTCGCCTTGAGCTTTCGCTCCGCCTCGCGCCGGCGCACGCGGTACTTCCCGATGCCCGCGGCCTCCTCGAAGATGAAGCGGCGCTCCTCGGGCTTGGTGGAGACGATCTCGGCCACGCGTCCCTGCTCGACGATCGTGTAGCCGCGCGTACCCACGCCCGTGTCGAGGAAGAAATCGAGGACGTCGCGCAGCCGGCACGGCGTCTTGTTGATCGCGTACTCGCTCTCGCCCGAGCGGTAGAGCCGTCGCGCGATCTGGATCTCGCCGAATCCCGCGTAGGCGCCGGGTGCGGAGCCATCGGAGTTGTCGAGGGTGATGACGACCTCGGACATGCCGACCGCCGGCTTCGACTCGGTGCCGGCGAAGATCATGTCCTCCATCGCGCGGCCCCGCAGATGGCGGGGGTTCTGCTCCCCCATCACCCAGCGGATGGCGTCGACGACGTTGGACTTTCCGCAGCCGTTCGGTCCCACGATCGCGGAGATACCGCGATCGAACGCGAGCACGGCGCGCTCGCCGAACGACTTGAAGCCCGTGATCTCGAGCGATCGGATCCGCACCCGGGTCCCGTCTCCTGCAAACCGTCCGGTCTCGAGGGTCCGGGGGGCGGACGACCGGTTTGGTGGCGGCGGAGGAAGCTGCTTGAAAGGCCCCAATGGGGCGGCGTGAACGAGACTCTGGGTAGCACAGGCCGCGGATCCGTGTAAAGCACTCCTCGTCGGTGGCGTGAGCCCTCTGCCGCGATTTTCCCGCGTGATCTCGATGGGTTGTCGCAACGAGCGGCACACGCTCCGGAGCCGCTGCCAGGCCCCGGCTCGCCGGTCAGGCGGCGCGCTCCTGTGCGGCGAACTGCAGCTGGTAGAGCCGCCAGTACAGGCCGCGCGCGGCGAGCAGCTCCTCGTGCGTGCCCTCCTCGCGAACCTCGCCGTGGTGGAGCACGTAGATGCGATCCACGTCGCGGATCGTGGATAGCCGGTGGGCCACCACGAGAGAGGTCTTCCCCTCGAGCAGCCGGTGCACGGCGTCCTGGACGAGCGCCTCCGTCTCCGTATCCACGTTTGCGGTGGCCTCGTCGAGGAGCAGGATCCGCGGCCGCTGGGCGAGCGCCCGGGCGAACGACAGGAGCTGCCGCTCGCCGGCCGAAAAATTGGCGCCGCGCTCCCTCACTCCGTGCTCGAGGCCGCGGGGCAGCCGGGCGAGCAGCGCGTCCAGATGCGCCGCACGCGCGGCCGCCTCGATCTCGCCCCGCGAGAGGTCCTCGCGGTCGAGCCCGATGTTCGAAGCGATGTCTCCCGTGAACAGGAACACGTCCTGGAGCACGAAGGCGATGCGCCGACGCAAGGCCGTGCGCGGGATCTCGCGCAGGTCCACGCCGTCGACGAGGATGCGCCCGGAGTCCGGCTCGTATAGCCGCGCCAGCAGCTTCAGCACGGTGGTCTTGCCCGCGCCCGTGTGGCCGACGAGCGCCACGCGCTCCCCGGCTCTCACCCGCAGCGACACCTCGCGCAGCACCGGCTCGTCGCCGTAGCCGAACGAGACGCGGTCGAAGACGATCTCGTCGCGCAGATCCTCGAGCGCATGCGAATCGTCCTCGGCCGGCTCCGCCTTCGCATCGAGGAGCTGGAAAATGCGCTCGAGGCTCGCCATGGACGACTGCATCACCGCATAGCGAGCGGAGAGATCCTGCAGGGGCCGGAAGAAGCGCCGCATGTAGTCGACGAACACGAAGAGCACACCGAGGTCGAGCCCTCCCGCACCCACACGGCTCGCTCCGTACCACAGGATGAGGGCGATCGTGACGTTCACCGCCAGCTCGATCGCCGACGACAGCAGCGCGTCGTACTGGATGGACTCGAACCACGCGTCGCGGTGCTCGCGGTTCACGCCGACGAAGTCGCGCAGGTTGCGCCGTTCGCGCGCAAAGAGCTGGACGACCTTCATGCCGGAGATCGTCTCCTGCAGCTGGGCGTTCAGACGCGCGATCTTGGTGCGCACGCACCGATACGCCTCGCGCATGCGCCAGCGGAACACGATCGCCGCGACGGCGAGCACGGGCACCGGTGCCATCGCGACCGCGGCCAGCCGCCAGTCCACCGCGAAGAGAAGCGCCGCGAAGACGCCCATCAGGAACAGGTCCGCGGCGAGCACGACGATGCCGCCCGAGAACATCTCGCCGAGCGACTCCACGTCGTTTCCGATGCGCGTCACCAGTCGACCCACCGGATAGCGATCGAAGAACGAGATGGGCAGCCGCTGCACGTGATCGAAGAGATGGGCGCGTAGCTGGCGAAGTGCCGCTTGCCCCATCACCGAGAGCACGAGCGAGCGCACGAATTCGACGACCGCCGAGGCGGCCGTCACCGCCAGCAGGAGCAACGCGAGCCACGGCACCAGTGCGATCGAGGCAGGAGGCGTGGCGAGCCGGGTCACGACGTCGAGCTTTCCGGGATCGTCGCTGCCGACGAGATGGGCAAGGCCGATGCCGATCAGCGGACCCGGCAACGCCTCGACGATCGCGCGCAGAGGAATGAGTCCGAGCGATACGGCGATCCACCTGCGGTAGGGCCGCAAGAAGGGCCAGAGGCGGCGCATGAGCTCTGCGTCGTAGACCTTGCCGAGCGCCTCCTCTTCGTGCATGGCGCTCATGCGGCGTCTCCCTCGATCTCGGCCTCGATCTGCTGCCGGCGATGCGTGCGCGCGTAGAAGCCATTGCCCGCGACGAGATCCGCGTGCGTACCCACCGCGGTGACACGTCCTGCTTCGAGAGCCACGATGCGATCGGCGTCGCGCACCGCCGACAGCCGCTGCGCGACGAGAAAGCAGGTGCGTCCCGCGCGGGCACTTCGCAGCTCGAGCAAGATCGCCTCCTCCGTCGCCGCATCCACGCTCGAGAGCGCATCGTCGAGGATCAGGATCGCCGGATCGAGCAGCAATGCGCGCGCCAGCGCGACGCGCTGGCGCTGCCCGCCGGAGAGGGTGATGCCGCGCTCGCCCACGAGCGTGTGGAATCCGTCGGGGAAGTCCTCGACGTCGGCGAGCAGGTGCGCGCGACGGGCGGCCTCGCGCACCTCGTCCATCGTGGCGTCCGGGCGACCGAAGCGGATGTTCTCGGCGATCGTGGTGGAGAACAGGAAGCTCTCCTGCGGCACCATGGCGATGCTCGTGCGCAGCAGCGCGAGCGGCATCCGGTTCACGTCCACGCCGTCGATCGCCACCCGGCCGTCGTCGATCTCGAGCAGGCGTGGGATCGCCGCGAGCAAGGTGCTCTTGCCCGAGCCGATCGGCCCCACGATCCCGATCGTCTCACCCGGCGCCGCCGACAGATCGACACCACACAGGGCCGGGGAATGCTCGTGCCCCGGATAGGCGAACGTGAGGCCGCGAATCCCGACCGCGCCCCGGATCCGCTCGCGCGCAACCGTGTCGGGGCGATCCGCGATGGCCGGCACCGTATCGAGCACCTCGCCGATGCGCTCGAGACCGACCAGACCGCGCTGCGCGGCATTGAGCACCCAGCCCATCATGAACGTGGGGAACGAGAGCTGGAACGAGTAGACGAAGAAGAGCCACAGATCCTGCAGGCCGAGGGCACCATCGGTCACGTAACGCCCACCCGCCCACAGCACGACGATCTGCGCCACCGCGAGCAGCGGCGCGAGCGACGACTGCATGCCCGCCTGCACGACGGCGAGATCGATCTGGCGATCGTAGAGTCGGTCGCTCTCCTCGGCGAAGCGCCTGCGCTCACGGTCTTCGAGTCCGTAGCAGCGAACGACGAGCGCACCAGAGGCGCTCTCCTGCACCACCGACGACAGATCGGACAGGCTCTCCTGCACCGCCAGGCTCGTGCGATGGATGCGATGGCCGAACACGCGCGCGATCGCGATCGTGGCCGGATACGGGATGAGGAAGAGCAGCGTGAGACGCCAATCGACCCAGAGCATCACGCTGATCGCACCCAGGTACAGGATCGGCGTCTGCAGCAGGTTCAGGATTCCCATGCCGAGGAGCAGACGCACGTTGTTCACGTCGTTCACCGCGCGCGACATGAGGTCGCCCGTGCGCTGCGTCGCGAAGTAGGACTGCGGCAAACGCTGCAGGTGCGCGAAGAGGTCGTTGCGCAGGCGGAACTCGATCTCGCGCGCACAGCGGAACAGCACGAGCCGCGAGAACAGCCGCAGGATCGCCACCAGCACCGAGGCGCCGAGCAGCCACGCGATGGCGCGGCCCACGTCGTCCAGGGGCGCGCGACCCTCGATGCACGCCACGACCTCGCGCACGAAGACCGGCGGGAGCTGGAACGCGAGCGCATAGCCCACGGTGAGCAGCGCGCCCACGGCATAGCCCCTTCGCACCTCGCGCACGTAGCGCAGCAGACGCGCGGTCGCGGTCACCGCTCGCTCCGCGGCGGCCGGCGCACCGACACGACGAGCCCGATCCCGCCGAGCTCGCGTGCGGCGCTTCCTCGATGGCGGGCGATCTCGAGTCTGCCCGCGGAGCCCACGAGCGCGAGCAGGGCTCCTTCCGGCACGTCGGCATAGGTGCGGACGAGCGGAACGCGGTGCTCGCCGACCTGGACGTCCACTGCGCCGCTGCCGGCATCGCCCAGGTGCTCCCGGCCGAGATTCGTGATCAGGTTCCCGAAGCGGTCCACATGCACGACCTCGCCGCGGACGCGATCGCCCGCGTGCTCCGGCACGGGCGTGGGAAGTCGCACGAGCGTGGCCGGATCGACGAGGCCCCCCACGTCGGCGAGGGTGCCTCCCGCCGCGAGATGCCCCGCCACCGGTCCGAACACGTCGCGCCCATGGAAGACCGGGCTCGGATCGTCGTTCCAGAGCGCGGCGTTCTCGATCGAGCGAACCTCCATGGTTTCGAGCCCCGCAGCATCGAGGAGCGGCGTGAGCACGCCATTGTCGGGCGCCACGAGCCAGTGTTCGCCCGCGCGGGCCGCGATCCCGCGGCGCGCCGTGCCCACGCCTGGATCGACCACCGCCAGGTGCACCGTGTCCGGCGGGAACCACGGAGCCGCCTGGCTCCACGCGTAGGCGGCCTGTGCAATGGCGCCGGGCTCGATGTCGTGCGCGACATCGACCAGCCGCGCGTCCGGCGCGCGCCGCAGGATCGCTCCCTTCATCGCCCCCACGTAGCCGTCGCGGGTGCCGAAATCGCTCGTGAGCGTCACGATCCGGCCCGCTCCCGTGCGCGGGCTGCGCCCGAAGCCCGGCGCGGGCTTCGGATCCGCCTCCTCCGTCGTCGCTCCCACCTCGGCCACCATCCGCCGAAGGTGCGGGCAGCGTCGCCTTTTGACAATGGCCGCGCCGCGCGCCACGGTCGGGCCTCACCACACGGCTCGTCGCCGGAGAAGAGGAGATCCATGACCACGATCCGCTCGGACGTGCTCGTCTTGGGAAGCAGCCTCGGCGGCCTCGTCGCGGCGGCATATCTCGCGCGCGCGGGTCTACGCGTGGCGCTCTTCGAGGAGTCCTGCCTCGCGCAGCGCACCCCCCTGCTGCGGGAGCCGTTCCTCCTGTCCGGCCTCGGCACCGATGGGCCCACGACACGGGTGCTGCGCGAGCTCACGCTGCCGCTGCTCGAACAGCGGGAGATCGCGGCGCGCGAGGTCGCCTATCAGGTGCTGCTCCCGGCGTCGCGCATCGATGTGCGAGCCGGCCGGCGGGCACTCGCACACGAGCTGGCGCTCCACCGGCTCGTCGAGGCGTCCGTCGCCGACGCCTGGATCGAGCGCATGGACGCGCTGGCGCAACGGGTCCGCGAGGAGCAGTGGAACGGCCCATCCACGACGTCGAGATCCCTGGCCCAGCGCCTCCTGGTCGAACGCACACCCCGGGACGCCGATCCCCCCCCGACCCTACCGGAGACACCCACCGCGCTCGTCCCCTTCGTGAAGGCACAGATCGCGGCGCTCTCCGCGCTCACCTCCGACGTCCAGACCGCGGCGCGGCCGACCCTCGTGCGAGCGGTGCGGGACGGCGGATTCGAGATGCCCCACGGGGGCCGTTCCTTCCTGGACCTGTTCCGCCGACGCCTGCTCACCCTCCATGGAGAGATCCACGAGATCGACGATTTCGCCCTCGTCTCCACCCGGCAGGAGATCGGCCTCGAGCTGCGGCGCGGCCGGGTGCTCGGGCGCGCTCTCGTCCTTGCGGCCCCCCGGGAGCTCGTCCGCCGTGTAGCCGAGAAGGGGGGAACACTGCCTCGTTGGCTCGCTCCCAGCCCTCCCCCCCAGCGCGTTCCGGCCCGGCTCTTCCGCGCGGACCGGGACGCGCTGCCGACGGGTCTCGCCCGCCGGGCGGTGGTGTGGACCGGGGATCCGGAGCGCGCCTACACCCTGGCGCTCCACCGCGATCCCCAGATCGCCACCGTCGAGTGGATGGTCGCAGCGGGACCGGGCACCCGGGCGATCTCCGACGAGAATCCCCTCGCGGATCTGTGCCCCTTCCCCGTGAAGGGAATCACCCCCGTGGATCCTGGACCTGCGCCGGTGTGGGATGCAGACACAGCGGAGCTGCGCTTTCACGCGCCCCAGCTCCCCCCATGGATGGACCGGAGCCCGCCCGTCGTCTCCGTCGGGCCGGATGTCGTGCCCGATTCCGGCTTCGAAGGCGAGCTGCTGGCCGCACGGCGGGCAGCACTCGACCTCGCCTCCCGCCTGGGAGCCAAACCGGTGATCCCGTAGACGCCAGCCGGCGTGGCGCGTTTCTGCGAAGGACGCCTGGGGTGGCCCGCAGGGCCGGGGCC
>CAZOTO010000084.1:3066-14202 GCA_964582775.1 uncultured Myxococcales bacterium | reverse complement strand
CGATTCAGGTGCACGTAGACGAAGTTGAGTCCTGGAGTGGTGCCCCAATGCCCCAACAGGCGCGGCTTCACGTGCTCGATCGAGAGGGGTTTGCGTAGCAGCGGGTTGTCCATCAGGTAGATCTGTCCCACGGACAGGTAGTTCGCCGCTCGCCACCACGCGTCCATGCGCAGGCGAAGATCGGGGGAAAGTGGAGTAGCGGTCTTCGACCGAGGCGGTTTCGTGCTCATGGCGTGCTCTCCCATCATCGTGGAGTCGCTTCGTGTGAGTCGGAACGGCAAATTGTACCATCGCCTGGCGCACGTCGGGTGAGCTCGCGTTCGTGCCGCCTTCGGAGAAATTTCGGGAAGATCACGCCAGCGTCTTGCGGAAGCGACTCGTCGCGAGCCAGAGCGTCGCGACGCCCATGGCGGCGAGGGCGAGCATCTGCGGCCAGAGCACGTCCGCTCCGATCCCCTTGAGGAAGACACCGCGGATGATGATCAGGAAGTATCGCAGCGGATTCGCATAGGTGATCCACTGCACCGGCTCGGGCATGTTCGCGATGGGGAACATGAAGCCCGAGAGCAGAACCGCAGGGAAGTAGTAGAAAAAGGTCGACATCATGGCCTGCTGCTGCGTGCTACTCACGGTGGAGATGAAGAGTCCGATCCCGAGAGTGGACATCAGGAACAGTGCGGTGGACGCGAAGAGCAGCACCAGGCTTCCGCGGAGTGGGATCTCGAACCAGTAGATGCCCACCAGGCTCACCAGGCCCACGTCCGCGAATCCGATCAAGGCAAAGGGGACGGTCTTGCCCAGGATGAACTCGCTCTTGCGGATCGGAGTCACCATGATCTGTTCGATCGTCCCGATCTCCTTCTCGCGCACGATGGCCATGCTCGTGAGCATGAGCGTAATCAAGGTGACGAGCATCGCGATCACGCCGGGGACGTAGAAGTTTCGACTCTCCAGGTTCTCGTTGAACCAGGCCCGGCTCACGACCGAGACGGCAGTCGCGTCCGGAGCGGCCCCGCGCCGCCGCATGGCGCGCTCCGCTAAGATCTCGCGCGAGTACTCCCGAACGATGCGTGCTGCGTAGTCGGCCGCGATGCCCGCCGTGTTCGAGTCCGTCCCGTCGAGAAGGATCTGTACGGGAGCGAGGCGGCCCGCCCGAAGATCGCTTTCGAACCCGGAATCGATGCGCAGGACCACTTGGACCTCGCCATGATCGACGAGTCTGCGTGCGTCCCGGGCGTCCCCTGCGTTTGCGACGATGTCGAAGTACCCAGAGGCCGTGAGACGACTGGCCAAATCCCGGCTCGCGGAGCTGCGGTCGAAGTCGAGCAGAGCCGTGCGCACGTGCTCGACGTCGGTCGTCACTGCATAGCCGAAGACGAGCGTCTGCACGATTGGGATCACGAACAGGATGCCCCACATGCGCCGGTCGCGGAGCAGCTCCAGGAACTCCTTGCGCAGGATGTGCGAAATGCGCTCGATCACGGTCGCATCCCCGGCAGGCCCCTCACTCGAGCCTCTTGCGAAATGCGCGCGTGGCGATCGCGACCATGGCGATGCCGAAGAGGGAGAGCAATCCCGCCTGCACCCACAGCACCTCCAGCCCCACGCCCTTCAGGTAGATGCCCTTTAGCAGCGCCACGAAGTACCGGGCGGGGATGACGTGCGTCATCGCTTGGATGGGCGCCGGCATGTTCTCGATGGCGTACATGAAGCCCGAGAGCAGGAACGAGGGGAGGAACGTCACGATCATGGCGAGCTGGCTCGCGACGAGCTGGCGCTTCGCGACGATGCTGATCAGCATCCCGAGCGAGAGCGCACCCGAGAGGAACACCGACGCCATGAAGAGGAGCAATGCCGGATCTCCGCGAAGCGGGACGCGGAACAGCCACTCGCCCATCGCAACGGCAAGCAGCACGTCGAGGAATCCGATTCCGAAGTAGGGAAGAAGCTTGCCGAAGACCAGCTCCGAGGGGCGAACGGGGGTAGCGATGAGCTGCTCCATGGTTCCCTGCTCCCACTCGCGCGCGAACGTGAGCGAGGTGAGCAGCGCCGCGATCACGGCCATGATCACGGCGATCAGTCCCGGGACGATGTAGTTCTTCGACTCGAGGTCGGCGTTGAACCACACGCGAGGGTGCAGATCGATGGGAGCGTGCACGCGCGGCATACCACTGCGCTGCGCGCCTCGCAGCGCGACGTC
The DNA here is from genome assembly GCA_964582775.1 of uncultured Myxococcales bacterium. GTDB lineage: Bacteria > Myxococcota_A > UBA9160 > SZUA-336 > SZUA-336 > CAZOTO01. The sequence continues at coordinate 12,002 of CAZOTO010000084.1, read as the reverse complement.
CGCGGAGAAGCCCAGGACGACACTCTCCAGATAACCGAGCACGATCGTCGCCGTGTTCGAATCGGAACCGTCGACGATCGCCTGCACGGATGCGTTCCGTCCGGACGCGAGCTGCGCCGCGAAGTCCCGCGGGACGACCAGTGCGGCCAGTGCGCGGCCCGCGTCGATGGAGCGTTCGAGATCGGTGTACCGCTCGACATGGGCCACGATCGAGAAGTAGCGCGACGCATCCAGGCGGGACACGAGGTCGCGGCTCGCGGGGGAGTGGCTCTGGTCCCAGACGGCGAGCGGAACCCGATCCACGTCGAGCGTGAGCGCATAGCCGAACAGGAGGAGCAGCAGCATCGGGATCGCGATCGCCATGCCGAGGCTGCGCGGATCGCGGATCACGTGCAGAAGCTCCTTGCGTGCGATCGCGAGCACCCGATTGGGTCTCATGTCGTCACCTCGGCGATCTGTCCCTCCGCGCGGTCTCGCGCCTCGATCAGGGACACGAAGACGTCCTCGAGCGAGGGGTCGATCGGCTCTACGGTTGCATCTTCGTCTCCTCGCGCGCGGAGCACGCCTCGGATCGCCTCCGTGGCCTCGCGCGCCGTGGTCACGGTCGCGTGTAAGCCGCGGCCGAAGACCGCGACGTCGCGCACCGATGCGAGTGGAAGGAGCTCTTCCAGGACGTCCTGGGGATCGCTGCAGCGCACGTCCAGGACCTCATCCGTCATGAGATCGTGTTTGAGCGCATCGGGGGTTCCGAGCGCGATGAGCTCTCCTCGGTGGACGAGAGCGATACGATCGCAATACTCGGCCTCATCCATGTAATGCGTGGTGACGAACACGGTGACGCCTCGATCGGCGAGCTCCTGGATCAGCTCCCAGAACCGGCGGCGGCTCATCGGATCGACGCCGGAGGTCGGCTCGTCGAGGAACACGATGCTCGGCTCGTGCAGCACCGCGCAGCCAAGGGCGAGCCGTTGCTTCCAGCCGCCGGAGAGTACGGCCGCGCGCGAATCGCGATGCCGCTCGAGCCCCGCCATTTCGAGCGCCCAGCGCTTGCGCGCCTCGCGCCGGTCCGGATCGACGCGGTAGATGCCGGCATAGAAGTCGAGGTTCTCCTCGACGGTGAGATCCTCGTAGAGGGAGAAGCGCTGGCTCATGTAGCCGATGCGTGATTTGATCGACTCGGTCTCGCGCAGCAGGTCGAAGCCCGCGACGGTGCCCGTTCCTCCGCTCGGCGCGAGGATTCCGGTGAGCATGCGGATCGTCGTGCTCTTTCCCGATCCATTCGGGCCGAGGAAGCCGAAGATCTCGCCGCGTGCGACGTCGAAGCTCACCCGGTCCACGGCGACGAAGCTGCCGAAGCGGCGCTCGAGATCGCGGACGGATACGGCGAGAGCTGCGTCAGTGCCCATCGTCGCTCCCGGCGAGCACCGATACGAATACGTCCTCCAAGCTCGGTGGAATGTGGCGGATCGTCGGCTCTGCTCGCGCGGTCGAGGCGAGGATCGATCGGATCCGACGATCGGCGGCATCCGGATCGGTCGCGGTGACGTGGATGCGGTCGCCGAAGAGCGCGACCGCATCGCGCCCGAGCTCCGAGGCGAGCGTGCGCCACGCCTGGCGGGCGCCGGACGTGCGGATCTCGAGGATCGTCCCGCGCACCATTTGCTTCACCTCGTCCGGCGTTCCCGAGGCGAGCAGGCGGCCTTCGTGCAGGAGTCCCAGGTGCTGACAGCGCTCCGCCTCGTCCAGATACGCAGTCGAGACGAAGATCGTCACACCCTTGCGCAGGAGCTGGTGGAGGATGCGCCAGAAGTCGCGCCGCGAGACGGGGTCGACGCCATTCGTGGGCTCGTCGAGGAACAGCACGCGGGGCTCGTGCACGAGGGCGCACGCGAGCCCGAGCTTCTGCTTCATCCCGCCGGAGAGTGCGCCCGCGCGACGGTGCTGGAAGGGGGTGAGGTTGCTGAAACCGAGGAGCTCCTCGATGCGCTCGCCGCGCTCGCGACGCGGTACCTCGTACAGGTCCGCATAGAAGTGGATGTTCTCGAGGACGGTGAGATCCGCATACAGGCCGAAGCGCTGGCTCATGTAGGCGATGCTCTCCTTCACGCGTTCGGGCTCGTGGATCACGTGGTGGCCGTTCACCCAGGCATCGCCCGCAGTCGGCTCGAGGATCGAGGTGAGCAGGCGCATCGTCGTCGTCTTTCCCGCTCCGTCGGGTCCGACCAGGCCGTAGATCTCGCCGGCCCGCACCGCGAGGTCGAGGCGCGACACCGCCGTGTGTTCGCCGAAGCGGCGGCTCAGTCCTTGCGATCGGATGGCGTGCACCCGCGTGCCTCCGTGGCGAGGAGGATGTCGGCATCCGCCGGCATTCCTGGCTTGAGCTCGAGATCCGGGTTCGCGACGTCGATCTTCACGCGGTAGACGAGCTTCACCCGCTCCTTCTGCGTCTGGACGCTCTTGGGTGTGAACTCGGCGTGCGAAGACAAGAACGACAGGCGGCCGGTGTAGACCTCTTCGGGAAAGGTGTCCGTGGTGATGCAGGCGGTCTGCCCGAGCCTCACCCGGCCGAGATCCGTCTCGTCGACGTAGGCGCGTAGCCACACGTTCTCGAGCGCTCCCAGAACGACGACGGGCATGCCGGGTGCTGCGTACTCGCCGGACTCGAGGTGATCGGAGAGGATCAACCCCGTGAAGGGGGCGCGCAGGGTGGCGTAGCCGAGCCGGGTCTGGGCGAGGGCGAGCGCCTCGCGGGCCATTGCGGCGCGGGCGCGTCCCTCGTCGATCTCCTCGTCGCGAGGGCCCTTGTGCGCGAGGGCGAGGCGTTCGGAGGCCTCTTGCACGCGCGCGCGGGCGACTTCGTCGGCGGCGCGTGCCGACTCGAGCTGTTGATCCGAAGCGACGTCTCGATCGTGGAGGGCCTTCGTGCGGAGATGCTCGGACCTGGCGCGCGCGGCCTCGGCGCGCGCGAGATCGAGCGCGGCGGCGGCCTGCGCGATCACCTCGGGGCGTGTGCCGGACTCGAGGGCGGCCAAGACGGCCTCGGCGGCGCGCAGCTCTGCCTGGCGGAGAGCCCGCTCGTTGGTGAGGTCGGTGGCATCGAGCTCGGCGAGGACGTCGCCCTTTCGCACCGCTTCCCCTTCGGAGACGACGCGACGGGCGACGACGCCTCCGATTCGGAAGCCGACCTCGGCGTCGGTGACCTCGATGTTGCCCGAGACGCGGATGGCGTGGCGTGGGGCATCTTCGGCGAACAGGAGGATTCGCAGGGCGACGCCGATCGCGATCGCGATGGCCGCGACGATGACGACGCCGATGTGGATCGTTCCGCTCTCGTGGGGTGTCGGGTGGCAGGCGCGGCGCATGTCTGCTGCGGCCGCGGTGGGGCCCCGGCCCTGCGGGCCACCCCAGGCGTCCTTCGCAGAAACGCGCCACGCCGGACGAGCCGCGGTGCCGGCGTTCATGTGGGGATCTCCTCTTCGATGGATCCTTGGGCTTGCGTGGCGATCGCATCGCGTAGCAATCGCCACGCGCGCTCGGCATGTCTCGTGGCGTGGAAGCGTCCTTCGCTCAGGTGCCAGAGGATGGCCGAGGGCTGCACGATGCCGAGGAAGAGCAGGGCGATGGTCTCGGGATCGATCTCGCGGCGAATCTCTCCACGGTCTTGTCCGTCGCGAACGATGCGTTCCACCTCGGTGAGGTAGCTCGACACGATCCGGTGTACGCGCGTCTTGCGTGCGGGATCGCCGCCGAAGAGCTCATCGGAGAACACCGTGCGGGGAATGGCCGCGTTCTCCCGGATGAGCTGCAGGTGACGGCCGAGCAGGCGGTGAAGGGCCTCGATTGCGGAGCTCGCCTCCTCGCGCGTCGCCCGCACCATCGCGAGGATCATCTCCTGGATCATGTCGAGCACCCCGTCGAGCACCTCGTCCTTGTTCCGGAAATGGCGGTAGATGGCCGCCGGAGACAGCCCGACCTGCCGGGCGAGCGCGGCCATGCTGAGCCCGCGCACGCCCGAGGTGCCGACGCAGCGCAGGGCGGCCTCTCGGATCTGCCTCTGCCGGATTTCGGTGTCGAGCTTCTCCATGCTCATCGTTGCGGATCCTCGCCTCGCGCCCGGCCCCTCGTCCCACTCCGGCCGGCGCTCGTAATGTGACTATACATTTACATTCATCGATCTGTCCATCCCGTCAAAAAATCGGTTTTACGGAGTACTATCGACTGAATCCCGGGGAGGCCGGAACGATCATTGTAAACGCACATTCACTTATGTGCCCGGTCTGGGGGGCTCGAAGCTCCCGGCGGGTACGCCCCGTGGCGACAGGGCGCACGGCACGGCGCACCATGTGGGGGCCGAGGCGAGAGGAGGACGGAGGCATGGAGATTCGGAGGATGGGAATGGGGTTCCGGGGAGCGGTGGCCTTGCTGGCGGTCGTCGTTGCTTCGCCGGGGATGACGCGTGCCCAGGAGCGAGGTCCTTCGCATGGTCACGCTGAATCCCATGCGGACGCGAGGGAGCGCATCGTGGCGGAAGCGCAGGTGCGGGATTCGGTGCTCGCAGAGATGCGCGCGATGCTGGTCGCCTTGCGCTCCATCCTCGTATCGCTCGGTGAGGACGATCTCGAAGGCGCCGAGAAGGCAGCACGCGACGCGGGAACGGCGCACGCGGTGGACACGGACCCGAAGGTCCGCGCGCAGATCCCGCAGCGGTTCCTGGACCTGGGGATGCAGACGCACGAGGGGTTCGACCGGCTGGCGAATCGGATCGCGGAAGGTGCGACGGCGCCCGAGATCGTCCGCGACCTGGGTGAGCTCACGAACCGCTGCGTGGTCTGCCACCAGGCGTTCCGGTTGGACGAGCGGCCGGCACCGAAGCACCCGTAGTCAGGCAAACGCGGCAGGCGCGGCGCATGCCCCGGATCTCTTCGGTGTGGTGCGTTTCTGCGAAGGAGGCCTGGGGTGGCCCGAAGGGCCGGGGCCCCACCGCGTCCGGAGCAGACATGCGCCACACCGAAGGCAACACGTGCGACGCGCGCTCAGCGCGGGCGGCGCAGTGAACCGACCCGCTCCACGCCGCGCTGGATCACCGCGTAGAGCAGGGGCGCGAAGAGGGTTCCGAAGATCGCGGCCGCGATCATGCCGCCGAACACCGGCGTTCCCACCGAGTGACGGCTCGTCGATCCGGCGCCGCTCGCAACCACGAGAGGAAGCACGCCCATCACGAACGACAGCGACGTCATCATCACTGCGCGGAAACGCACCTTCGCGCCCGCGACGGCCGCTTCGTCGATCGAAGCGCCCGCCTCGTGGCGCTGGGAGGCGAACTCCACGATCAGGATGGCGTGCTTCGCCGCCAGCCCCACGAGCATGACCAGTCCGATCTGCGAGTAGATGTCCTCCGTCGTGCCGCGCAGCGCCATGGCCACCACGGACCCCACGGCGGCCAGCGGAACCGCGAGGATCACCGCGAACGGAAGCGACCAGCTCTCGTACTGCGCGACGAGGAAGAAGTAGACGAACACGAGACCGAGCAGGAGCAGGATCGTGCCCTGGCCCATGGCGCGGATCTCCTGCAGGGTGGCTCCGCTCCAGTCGAAGGTCATGCCCGGGGGCAGGGTCTCGCGCGCGATCCGGCCGAGCGCATCGATGGCCGCTCCCGAGCTCCAGCCCGGAGCCGTGGCCGCGTTCACCTGGGCCGACCGGAACATGTTGTGACGCAGGAGCATCTCCGGCCCGAGGGCCGTGCGCAGCTCCACGAGCGTCGACAGTGGGACCATCTCGTCGCGCGCGTTGCGCACGTAGAGCTGCTGGATGTCCTCGGGGGCGCTGCGGAAGGAGTGGTCTGCCTGCACGCGCACCTGGTACACGCGCCCGAACTTGTTGAAGTCGTTCACGTACTGACTGCCGAGGTGAGCCTGCATCGCGCCGAAGATCTCGTCGAGTGGAACCTCGAGCGTCTTCGCCTTCTGTCGATCGACTTCGACGAAGATCTGGGGAACGTCGGCCTCGAACGTGCTGAAGACGTTCTCGAGCTCGGGGGCCTCGTTCGCTCGCAGGATGAAGGCCCGCAGCGCTGCCGCCAGATCCTGGGGAGAGCCGCCACGGGTGTCCTGCACCTGCATCTCCAGCCCGCCCGTGCGCCCCAGCCCGCGCAGCAGCGGCGGGTTGAAGGCAATCACGTTGGCCTGCCGGATCGCGCTGAGGCGAGGTTGGACCTGGGCGATGAGCTCCCGCGAGCTCGGCCGCTCGCCCCACGGGGCGAGCACGACCACACCGAAGCCGGAGTTCGTGGCATTCGTCCCGCCGACCAGGTTGAAGCCGCCCACCTCGATGACGCTCTCGATGCCCGGCGTTCCGGACAGGATCTTCTGGGCCTGCGCCATGACCTCGTCGGTGCGCGGAAGCGACGCCCCTTCGGGAAGCTGCACGTTGATGTAGAAGTAGCCCTGATCCTCGTCTGGCAGGAAGGCGGATGGTAGGACCGCATAGCCGAAGAGCCCCGCCGCGACCACGATCGTGTAGGCGCCGAACGAAACGGTCGTCCGCCGGAGCATGCGCACGACGAAGCCACCGTAGAGATCGCGCACCCGGTCGACCCAGCCCAGGAACGTGCGCACGGGAGCGATCGTGTTCTCTCCGGCGCCGTGGAGGAGGACCGCGCACAGAGCCGGCGATAGTGTGAGCGCGTTGATCATCGAGATCGTGACGGCGGTCGAGATGGCGACGGCGAACTCACGGTACAGCTTGCCCGTGATGCCGGGCAGGGCGCCGATCGGGACGAACACGGCGAGCAGCACCAGGACGGTGGCAACGACGGGGCCGGTGACCTCGTCCATGGAGCGGATCGATGCCGTTCGCGGATCCTCTCCGAGCGAGAGGCGACGCATCACGTTCTCGACCACGACGATCGCGTCGTCCACCACGATGCCGATGGCCAGGACCAGGCCGAACATGGTCACGTTGTTCAGTGAGTAGCCGAAGGCCGCCAGCACCGTGAGCGATCCGATCAGCGACACCGGGATCGTTGCCATCGGAACGAGCGTTGCGCGCCAGCTACCCAGGAACAGATAGATGATCGCAATCACCAGGATGGCGGCGATCACCACGGTCTCGATCACCTCGTTCAGCGACTCGGAGATGAAGCGGGTGGTGTCGTAGGTGATCTGATAGGAGACACCGGGCGGAAAGCCGGGGGCGAGCTTGCGCATCACCTCGGCCACGCCGTTCGCGGCGTCGAGCGCATTGCCGCCGGGCTGCAGGTAGACGCCGACGGAGGTTCCGGGCCGCCCATTCAAGCGCGCGAACCCGCCGTAGCTCTGGGCGCCGAGCTCCACCCGGGCGATGTCGCGCACGCGCACGAGCGAACCGTCTGGATTCGAGCGAACGATGATGTCCGCGAACTCGTCGGGATCCTGCAATCGCCCACGGGTGCGGATCGTGTAGGTGAACGACTGATCGTCGTTCCCAGGAGGCTCTCCGATGCGGCCCGCGGCGACCTGCACGTTCTGCTCGCGCACCGCCTCGATCACGTCTCCGGCCGTGAGTCCGAGCCCGGCCATCCGGCTCGGATCGAGCCACAATCGCATGCCGTACTGCCCGATGCCGAATACGGTCACCTCGCCGACCCCTGCGACGCGCAGCAGGGGCTGCCGCACGTGGATGTCGGCGTAGTTGGACAGGTAGAGCGCGTCGTACGCATCGGTCGGCGAGAAGAGATTGATCCACAGGAGCACGTCGGGCTCCATCTCGCGCACCGTGATACCCAGACGCCGCACGTCCTCGGGAAGCCTCGGCTCTACGAGGGCCACCCGGTTCTGCACCTTCACCTGGGCCATGTCGGGATCGGTGCCTACGTCGAAGGTCACGTCGAGCCGTATGGTTCCGTCGTTCGCGCTCTTCGACTGCATGTAGAGCATGCCGTCGACGCCGTTCACCTGCTCCTCGATCGGTGCGGCAATGGTTGTCTCGATCACATCGGCACTCGCGCCCGGATACGATGCACTCACGCGAACCTGCGGCGGTGTCACGTTCGGGAAGTTCGCGATCGGCATTCCCGCACCGGCGATCACTCCGGAGAGCATCATCACGATTGCGATCACACCGGCGAAGCGGGGCCGATCGATGAAGAAGCGGCTGATCACGGATCAGCGCCCCATGCGCAGGCCGGGTGCGACCGGGGGCTCGGGAGCCTGCTCCGTCACATCGACGGCCTGCCCCGGGCGGACCTTCTGCAGCCCTTCGTGGATCACGCGCTCGCCCTCGGCGAGCCCGTCGAGCACCTCCCAGAAGATCCCCTGGCGTGCCCCCGTCGAGATGCGGCGCAGCTCGACCACGTTGTCGGCATTCACGACGAGTGCGAACCGGCCCGCTTGGTCCTCCTGTACCGCGGACTGCGGGATCACGAGGGCCTCGTGGGGCTCGCCGACCTCGACGAGCACGCTTGCGTACTGCCCCGGTACGAGGAGTCCCTCGGGATTGGGGAACACGGCCCGCACGGTCTGCGTCCCGGTCGTCGGATCGATGCGGTTGTCGATGAAGTCGAGCTCGCCGGGGTGTTCGTACATGCGGCCGTTGGCGAAGCGCAGTCGCGCGGTCACCCCATACAGCGACAGGTTGTCCTTCCCCTTCGCCATGTTCGAGCGCATGAAGTCCACCACGACGCGCTCGGGTGTCTGCCAGTAGACGTGGATCGGATCGATGGAGACGAGCGTTGCGAGTGCTCCGCTCTCGGGTCCCACGAGATCGCCGCGGCTGAACCCGGAGCGCCCGATCCGTCCGGAGATGGGAGCGTGGATCTCCGTGTATTCGAGATGCAGCTGTGCCTCGCGTAGCTCCGCCTCGGTGGCGAGCACATCCGCGCGCGCCTTCGTCTCGGCGGTGATCGCGTCGTCGAGCGCGGCCTGGCTGGCGACGTTCTGGGCGTGCAGGCTGCGCACGCG
>CAZOTO010000084.1:0-2966 GCA_964582775.1 uncultured Myxococcales bacterium | reverse complement strand
CGCGCGCGCAGCTCCACGTCCTCGACGGCGCGCACCTGTCCCACGCGCTCCCGCTCGTCCGGAAGGCGGGTGCGTACGACCGGAGCTACCGTCACGGCGGGCCGCTCGGAGGCGTCGCCCGGAGGCGTCGCCTCGGATCCGCAGGCGAGGAGGAGTCCGATCGTGGCCACGGCCGCCTCGAGCGAACGCAGCATGCGGCGTCGGGGGCGGCTCGTCGGGGGGGGGCGTCGCATGATTTCTCCCAGTGCGCGTGCGGAAGATTCCCTTTAATGGAGCAAAGAGCCACATGAGGCGAGACCCTCGACTCGTCCCACTTTCGCACGAACACCACCAGGCGTTGGTATTGGCGCGACGTGCGCGTCGGGCTGCCGGCCGGTCGTCGGCTTCGGACCTCGACGCGTTCTGGCTGGACACGAGGCAGCGCTTCGTACGGGAGCTCGAGCCGCACTTCCGGGTGGAGGAGCAGTGGCTGCTGCCGCCGCTTGCCGAGGCTGGGGAGGATGGGCTCGTCGCACGCACGAACGAGGACCACCGTGCGCTGCGCGCATGGATCGCCGAGCCGGCGGACTCGACGCGGATGGCCGCCTTCGCAGACCGGCTCGAGGCGCACGTCCGCTTCGAGGAGCGGGATCTGTTCCCCCGGGCCGAAGAGATCCTGACCGACCCCGCGCTTGCTGCGATCGAGCGCGCGTCGCGCCGCTCCTAGCGCGCTTCGCCCCTAGCCCTCGCCGTGCAGGCCCGCGAGCATCCGGCGGCAGCACCCGGGATCGGATGGCTCGTAGGTGGCGATCCAGGTGTCGATCGCGTCACCGAAGCGGAGGCGGATCTCGGCGCCGAGCCGGTCGGGCCCGGCCTCGACCGCGAGCTCGCCGAGCATCTCGTCCGTGATCCGCGGGCCCATCTCGCCCCAGCGCCCCTCGACCGAGAGCCGATGCAGCTCCTCGCCCACGCCCTCCCAGCCGTGCAGCTCGAGGACCGGACGGTAGGCGGGCGTGGACGCATAGAAGGCGATCTGCGCGCGCACGGCCTCGCGCTGAGCGTCGCGCGCGGACGGCGTCTCGCCCGAGATCGCGAACACGGGGCAGGCGATCTCGAAGTCCTCGCGGCGTCGGTTCGCGCGGGCGAGCCCGCGTTCGACCGCCGGAAGGGTCACCTCGCGCAGATAGCGCGGCGTGGTGAAGGCATGCGCGACGAGCCCGTCGCCCACCTCGCCCGCGATCTCGGTCATGCGGGGCCCCACGGCCGCGAGCAGCACCCGCGGAGCGCCATGCTCGCGGTCGCCCGGCACGAAGACCGGTGTCATCAACGTGTGCTGGTAGTGCTCGCCGCGGAAGTCGAGCGGCGCGCCCTCGTACCACGTACGCCAGATCGCGCGCATCGCCAGCACGAACTCGCGCATCCGCGCGGCCGGTGCGCTCCAGGGCATGGAGAAGCGGCGCGTGATGTGCGGGCGGATCTGCGAGCCCAGGCCGAGCGCGAGCCTTCCTCGGGAGTATGCATTCAGGTCGTGACCGAGCTGCGCGACCGTCATCGGGTTGCGCGCGAACGCCACCGCGATCGACGTGAGCAGCCCAATGCGCTGCGTGTGCTCGGCCGCGAGGACGAGGGGCAGGAACGGATCGTGGTTCACCTCGACGCTGGCGGCCCCGTCGAAGCCCCGATCCTCCGCGGAGCGCGCTCGCGCGGACACACCCTCGAGGCCCCCGTACAGGTTTGCATACGCCTTCACGTGTAGGGTCCGTTCACGATGAGGTGCGCGCGGGGGCGTGCGTGCGATAGTGATCCCGAAGACGCCCGCGGAACACCTTGCCCGCCTCGCTGCGCGGCACCTCGTCCACGAAGTCCACGCGACGCGGAACCTTGAAGGTCGGCAGCTCCGCGCGGCAATGCGCGAGGATGGAGGCCTCGGCCTCGGGTCCGGGCTCGACGCCGGGAGCGAGCGCGACCACCGCGAGCAGCACCTCGCCCCATTCGGGATCGGGAACGCCGACGGCGGCGGCGTCGTGGACATCGGTATGGCGGATCAGTATCGCGTCGATCTCGGCGGGATAGACGTTCGAGCCCCCGGTGATCACGATCTCGGCGCTGCGGCCGGTGAGGAACAGGTATCCCTCTTCGTCGAGGTAGCCCATGTCTCCGACGGTGAAGAGATCCTGCTGGCGGGTGCTGCGCGTCTTCTCCTGGTCGCCGAAGTACTCGAAGCTCGCGCCGGCGACCGGCTTCAGGAACACGGTGCCGACATCGCCCGGCGGCAAGGGGGCACCGTGGTCATCGAGGATCTGGATCTGTCCGGGCATCGGACGGCCCACGGTGCCCGGGCGCGCGAGCCACTCCTGCGAGCTCACCATCGTGCCCATGCCCTCGGTCGCCGCGTAGATCTCGGTGAGGATCGGCCCCCACCACTCGATCATCGCGCGCTTGTCCTCGGGCGGGCAGGGCGCTGCGCCGTGGATCACGAAACGCAGACTCGACACGTCGTAGCGTCGCCGAACGGTGTCGGGGAGCGAGAGCAGCCGGCGGAACATCGTCGGCACGCAGTACGTGTGCGTGACGCGGTGCTCCTCGATGAGGGACAGCATCTCCTCGGCGTCCCAGCGATCGATGAGCACCGTCGGAATGCCATGGCCGAGTGGAATCGACAGGCACAGATGGATGGGGCCTGCGTGGTAGAGGGGACCGGTGGCGAGGGCCACGTCGCTCCCGCCCGGGCGAAACCCGAACACGGATGCGAGGATCTTCCAACCGAGAACCGCGCGCGCGGGGTCGGGCTTCGCCCGTCGCACCCCTTTCGGCCGGCCGGTCGTGCCCGATGTATACAGCATGGTGTCGCCGAGTTCGGGATCGCGGAAATCGGGATGTGCGATGGGGCACACGGCCGATTCGAAGCGCTCGAAGCCGGGCACGTCGCCGCCGATGGCCCAGCGCACACGAAGTCCCGGGGCCCCTTCGGCGGCGCGCACGGCGGT
>CAZOTO010000083.1:0-14332 GCA_964582775.1 uncultured Myxococcales bacterium | reverse complement strand
TTCCCGCCGATCACGGTGCGCACGACGGCTTTCGCACGGAGTGGTGGTACTTCACTGGAAATCTCGAAGACGACCGCGGCAGCCACTATGGCTTCCAGCTCACGTTCTTCCGTCAGGCGCTGGCCCCGAATCCCGCGCCACGCCGGTCCGCATGGGCCGCGGATCACATCGTGTTCGCACACCTTGCGCTGAGCGATGAGAGGCGCGCGCGATTCGAGGCAAGCGAACGCTTCAGCCGGGAGGCTCTCGGTCTGGCGGGGGTTCGCGGTTCGCCGTTGCGGGTGTGGGTGGAGGATTGGGAAGCTTCGAGTCTTTCGCCCGATGACGCTTTCCCGATGCGGTTGCGCGCGCAGGAGGGCGGGCTCGGACTCGACCTCACGGTCGCGCCGCGCAAGCCACCGGTGCTCCACGGAGAGCAGGGCCTGTCGCGCAAGGGGCCGCAGCCGGGGAGTGCGTCCTACTACTACTCCTTCACGCGCCTTGGCGCAGAAGGAACGGTCACCGTCGACGGAAGGCCCGCGCGCGTGCGGGGTCTCGCGTGGCTGGATCGCGAGTGGAGCACGAGCGTGCTCGACGAGGGGCAGGTCGGCTGGGATTGGTTCGCGATCCAGCTCGAGGACGGACGCGACGTGATGCTCTTCCAGCTACGCCGGGCGGACGGCTCGCGCGACGCCTTCGATGCAGGTGCGCTCGTGGATGCGGACGGCCGCGCCACGATTCTCGATGCGAACGACTTCGTGCTCGTTCCGCGCGGATTCCACGAATCCAGGCGGGGAACGCGCTACCCGGTTCGCTGGTCGATCGAGATCCCGGCGCAGGGGATGACGCTCGACGTCGAGCCGATGCTCCCGGACCAGGAGCTCGACGTGTCGCTGCGGTATTGGGAAGGCGCGGTCACGGTGTCGGGCCGAGATGGAGACGGGCCGGTCCTCGGCCGCGGATTCCTCGAGATGACGGGCTACGATGCAGAGGCCTCGGTAGGGAGGGCCCGTGCGGGTTCCCCTACCGGTGCGGACGTTCGGTGATGCGATCGATCGAAGGGTGCCGAGGGGAATGACTCTTCGGTGTTGGCTGTGGCCGCGGCGCTGCGAGCGCCTAGGAACGGAAGAGGGCTCCGTCATGCTGCGCTCGTCGATTCGCTGGGTGACGATCGCCGCGTGCGCTCTGATCGCCTCGATCGCCGTGACGGTGCGAGCCGAGGACTACGTGATCGTCGGCTCCGCGTATCACGCCGAGGATGGGGACGTATTGCTCTACCAGGAGCGCTACACCCCCGTGCTCGCGGATGGACGGGCGGAGGTGCACTACTTCGCCCCGGAGGGGCGGCGAATCGCCGAGAAGATCCTCGACTACTCGTATGGCGACGAGAAGCCCGGTTTCGAGCTACAGGATCTGCGGCAGGACCTGCACTGGGCGGCCCGCTGGTCGGGAGATCGGCGAGAGATCCGGCTCGAGCGCGGCTCCCGGAAGAATCGCGAAACCGGGTGGGTCGAGGCGCGATCCTCGCAGGTGATCGATGCCGGCTTCGACGCCTTCCTGCGCTCGTCTTGGGATCGATGGATGAGCGGCGAGCAGGTGACCTTCTACTTCGCCTTTGCGAATCGACTCACGAATCTGCGTTTGCGCGCGGAGCGCATCCCTGCGGCGAAGTCGGGGATACGAAGGCAAGGCGAGGGCTGGGTGTACCTTCGCATCCGGCCGGGCAACATGCTGTTGTCGCTGTTTGCCGATGCTCTGTACCTGGCGTACGACGAGGCGTCCCGCCGGCTCATGGTGTTTCGCGGCCGGTCCAACCTTCCGGATGCCCAGGGCTCGGGATGGGACGTGGAGATCCACTACGAGTATCCCGCGTCGCTTCCCCGCGAATGAGGACCCGCGCAATCCGTTGGTGCACGTCGCCGCTGTCCCGGCCACTTCGACGCCACCGCATCGGGTGGTACGCTTCGCGTCCATGTCACGCGTGATGCTCATTCTTGCGCTCGGCCTCGTCGGGGTGCTCTCGGGGGCGGGGCCGGTGGAGCCGGCCGCGGCGGGGCCGAGGATCGTCTTTATCGGGGATTCGCTCACGGAGGGCTACGAGGTCGCGCCCGAGGCGGCGTTCCCGGCGCTCGTGGGCGCGCGGCTCGCGGCGCGGGGCTGGAACGAGGTCGAGGTCGTGAACGCGGGCATCAGCGGATCGACGTCGGCGAGCGCGGTGTCGAGGCTTCGCTGGCAGCTTCGCGCGAAGCCGGACGTCATGGTGTTGGCGCTCGGCGCGAACGATGGTCTTCGCGGGATCGATCCCTCTGCCACGAAGAAGAACCTGGGCGAGGCGATCGAGCTTGCGCAACGCGAAGGCGTCGTCGTCCTGCTCGCGGGCATGAAGATGCCGCCGAACTACGGTCGCGAGCATGCGGAGGCCTTCGAGACGGTGTTCCGCGAGCTCGCGCGCGAGAAGAAGGTCGCGTGGATCCCGTTCCTGCTCGAAGGCGTGGCGGCGCGCCCCGAGTTGAACCTTCCCGACGGGATTCACCCGAACGAAGACGGCTACGCGGTCGTGGCCGACACGGTGATCGCGTACCTGCTGCCGCTGCTCGAGTCGCTTCGCGCGGAGCAGGGCAGATGAGCGTGCAAACGGCCCGGAAGACGGTCGTCGCGCGCCATGTGGTGGAAGCGACGGGCGTGTCGAAGCGCTACGACACGGCGACCGGACCGCTTACGGTGCTCGACGATCTCGCGCTCGCCGTCGAGCGCGGCGAGACGGTGGCGATCACCGGCGAGTCGGGATGCGGCAAGTCGACGCTGCTCGCGTTGCTGGCGGGGCTCGACGTGCCGAGCACGGGCCGGCTCGTCGTGGCGGGACGCGATCTGGTCACGGCGAGCGAAGAGGAGCTCGCGGACTTTCGCGCGCGCACCGTCGGCATCGTCTTCCAGCACTTCCACTTGATGCGTAGCCTTACCGCGCTCGAGAACGTCGCGCTTCCACTCGAGCTTCGCGGGGATGCCGATGCGCACGAGCGTGCACGTGCGGCGCTCGACACGGTGGGCCTCGCGCCGCGAGCGGATCACTTCCCGGCGCATCTCAGTGGCGGCGAATGCCAGCGCGTCGCGCTGGCGCGGGCGCTGGTGATCGAGCCCGAGATCTTGCTCGCCGATGAGCCGACGGGAAACCTGGACGAGCGCACCGGGGCGATCGTTGCCGATCTGCTCTTCGATCTCGTCGCGCGGCGCGAGACGACCTTGGTGCTCGTCACGCACAATCGGGATCTGGCCGCGCGCTGCCGGCGGGGGCTGTGGCTCCATGCGGGCCGCCTCGAGGACGCGCACGCGCGCCGCGGAGCGTGACATGAAAACGCTCTTCCGGCTCGCGCTTCGGGACTTGATCCACCAGCGGGCGCTGTCGCTCTTCTTCGTCGTGAACGTGGCGCTCGGACTGGCCGGCTCGCTTACGCTCGACGGAGTGGAGTCTTCGGTTCGCGCTGCGCTCACGGAGCGATCCCGCGCGATGATGGGAGCGGATGTCATCGTGTCGTCGAGCCGCCCGCTCACGGTCGGAGAGTGTGCGGCGTTTGCTGCTGCGGCTTCGCCGGTGGCGACGAGCGAAGCCGTGCAGCTCTACAGCATGGTGCGGGGCCAAGGTGCTGCGCGTCTCACGGAGGTGCGCGCGATCGACGAGCGGTTCCCGCTGCGAGGTGCCGTCGTGCTCGCCCGCACCGGCCCCGTCGATCGAGACGTGCGCCACGCGCTCGCAAACGAGAGCGCGGCCTGGGCGGATCCGGGGCTGCTCGGCGCGCTCGGTGTCGCCGTGGGGGACTCGGTGCACGTGGGCGAGAAGCGCTTTCGGATCGTCGACACGATCGAGCGCGATACGGGGGCATCCGTGCGTGCCGCTTCGCTCGCGCCGCGGCTCTACGTTGCGCGCGAGGATCTCGATGACACCGGCTTGATTCGACCCGGCAGCCGGATCGAGTACATCCGCTTCGTTGCGCTCGCCGAAGGCGCCGACGCGCGCGCGACGGCAGCGGCCTTGCGGGCGGCTCTGCCGGATCCGGCGATCTCGGTGCGAAGCCACGAGGAAGCCGCGCAGAGCCTCTCCGGCGCCTACGAGCGGGTGACGAGCTACCTCGGGCTGGTGGCGTTGGTGGCGCTCGCACTGGCCGGTGTCTCGTGCGCGTACTTGTTCCGGGCGTTCCTGCGCAGGCGAGTGGTGGACCTGGCGATCCTGATGAGTGTAGGGGCGACGCGCGCGCGGGCGCGGACGCTGCTCGTGCTCGAGCTCGGAATCCTCGGTAGTGTCGCTGCGGTCTCGGCGAGCCTGTTGGCCATCGCGTTGTTGCCGCTCGCGGGAGCGGCGCTCGCGGACCTCTTGCCCGAGGACGTGCGACTCGGCCTTGGTGCCTCGCAGATCGGGGGCGCGTGGATC
Source organism: uncultured Myxococcales bacterium (assembly GCA_964582775.1). Taxonomy (GTDB): domain Bacteria; phylum Myxococcota_A; class UBA9160; order SZUA-336; family SZUA-336; genus CAZOTO01. The sequence goes on along the minus strand of CAZOTO010000083.1, from coordinate 9,930 downwards.
GTGGCCTGGCTCGTCGGGCCGCTGTGCTGCCTGCCGCTTCTCGGAAGGCTCGGTGGGCTGCGCGTCGCGGAGCTCTTCCAGGAGCATGCGAGCCTGGCGTTGCAGCGGCGTCGCCGCGAGTGGATCGGATACCTGCCGGCCGTGGCCGCGCTCGCGGCCCTTTCGGTTCATCGGATCGGGGATGGGGAACAGGGCCTGGGGTTCGTGATCGCGCTGGCGGTGGCCTTCGCCGTCGTCGCCGTGTGCGGCCGCGCCGGGCTCGCGGGTGCGGAAGCCTTCGAGCATCGCGGCCCGATCGCGCTTCGCCTGGCGCTGCGTCAGCTCGCGCCCCGTCGACGCGCATCGCTCACCGCCTTCGTGGCGCTGGCGGTGTCGGTGTCGCTCTCGAGCCTGCCCCTGCAGCTTCGCTCCGTGCTCGATCGTCGCTTGGCGCCGCCGCCGTCGGCGCAGATGCCGAGCCTGTTCCTGTTCGACATCCAGCCGGAGCAGACCGAGGCCGTGCGCGCGAAGGTGCGAGAGGACGGCGCCGATCTGCAGCGGCTCGCGCCGATGGTTCGCGCGCGATTGCAGGCGATCAACGGGGAAGGTGTCGAGGCGAGCGCGCCCGTCTCCGCCGAGTCCGACCGCGCGGCGTGGATGCGATCCCGAGCCTACAACCTTACGTGGCAGGCGACGCTCGCGTCGACCGAGACGCTCGTCGCGGGTCGGGACTTCTCGGGGACGTACGACGCGAGCGCCGGCGCATACGCCGAAGCGTCGGTCGAGGAGGACTGGGCGCGCGACATGGGGGTCGGCGTCGGCGACACGATGCGCTTCGAAGTGCAGGGCGTTCCGGTCGATACGCGGATCGTCAATCTGCGCCGCGTCGACTGGAACAGCATGCAGCCGAACTTCTTCGTCTCGCTCCAGCCCGGCGTGCTGGAAGACGCGCCGGCGATCTACCTGGCCTCCGTGGCGGCGCTACCGGACGAGCGGCGCGAAGCGCTGCAGCTTGCGCTCGTGGGAGCGTTTCCGAACGTGTCGATCATCGACGTGAGCCGCGGTGTGGAGCGCGTGCTCGGCTTCGTCGACCAGCTCCAGTGGGCGCTGGCGGCGACCGCCTTCGTGTCGCTCGCGGTCGGGCTCGTGCTCGTCTTCGCCATCGCGGCGGACGAAGCCCGGGCTCGTCGCTGGGACGTGAATCTGTTGAAGGTGCTCGGCGCGCGCCACCGCACGCTCCGGCGCAGCCTCGACCTGGAGTTCGGGATCGTGGGGCTCGCGGCGGCGTTCCTGGGGACGCTGGTGGCGCTCGGCATCGCCGCGGGGATCGCCCTTCGCTTCCTCGACGTGGCATGGGCTCCCGCCTGGCGCGGTCCGGCGCTCCTCGTCGTCGCCATGCCGGTCATCGTCGCTGCGGCGGCAAGGCTGGCAATGCGGCGGGTGCTTGCACAGAAGCCGGTCGCCTTCCTGCGTTGATGCGATGAGGCGATGCGTCGAGGTGCGAGCCGACGGCTGGATGAGAAGCGGGCCATGCTCCGTGCCTCAGCGCGAGAGCCGGACGATCCGCCCCTTCGGGTTGTCGGTGAGCAGGTAGACCCAGCCGTCGGGGCCTTGTCGCACGTCGCGAATGCGCTCGCCCAGCTTGCGGACGACGTCGGCCTCGCGGCAGTGACGGCGCTGGCGCGCGGGCAGACAGACGATGCCGTCGGTGTGGGCGCCCTCGGGATCGAGCACCCAGAGAGTGGCGCCGCGCAATGCGCCGACGAGGAGCTTGCCGCGCCATTCGGGGATCGCCTCTGCGGTGTAGAACGCCATGCCGCTCGGGGCGGTCGATGGAACCCAGGTGGCCAGGGGCTCCACATAGTCCGGAGCATGGGTGCCGCCGCCGATCGGCCGGCAGGGGATGGAGCCGTAGGGGCAGCCGTAGCTCACGATGGGCCAGCCGAAGTTGGCGCCGCGTCTGGCGATGTTGACCTCGTCGCCGCCCTGGGGGCCGTGCTCGTGGGTCCAGAGCTCACCCGTTGCTGGGTGCAGCGCCGCACCCTGTACGTTGCGATGTCCGAAGGACCAGATCTTTCCGTCGCCGTGATCGAGGAAGGGATTGTCGGGCGGGGCGCCACCGTCGGGGCGGATGCGGAAGACCTTCCCGATGCCGTTGTCGAGCTGCTGCGCAAGCGGCCCCTTCCGCTGCCGGTCGCCCGCGGTGACGAACAGGTGCGCTCCGTCCTCACTGAAGACCAAGCGGCTGCCGAAGTGGCCGTGCCCTCCCACCTTGGGGAACTGGCGGAAGATCACCTCGACCGATTCGAGTGCGTACTTCTCGGGATCGAGCGCGGCTCGGGCCACGGCGGTGCTCTGTCCGAGGGGTCCGACCTCGGAGAAGCTGAAGTAGATGCGACGGGTTTCGGTGTAGGCGGGATCGAGCACGACGTCGAGCAGGCCGCCCTGGTTGGCCGACACCACCGTAGTGGGGATGCCCGAGAGCGGAGGGGAGAGTGCGCCTTCGGGGCTCACGATGCGCATGCGGCCTGGCCGCTCCGTCACCAGGAAGCGCCCGTCGGGCAGGAAGGCGAGCCCCCACGGATGCTCGAGCCCGGTGGCGATGGTGGTGGCGACGAGGGGGGCCGGCTCGGGCCGGGGTGTCGACGCGCGGGATTCATTCCCGTGGGCATCCCCCCACGAGAGGAGAGCAAGGACGAACCAAGCCGACAGGGCGCCGGCCGACGGAAGGGTGGGCCACACACACACGAGGACTCGCCGCACCGGGATTCGCGGTAGGGATCTCATCGCATCACTCTACCGCGTCCGCTGGGACCCAGGATCCAGAAGGGGCGTTCGAAGTCGGGATTTCGCGCATCGGTCCGTCCGGGCGCGACACGCTCGGTTGGCGACGTTGTCGCGATCCGTGCCCGGGATTGCGCGATCCTAGGGCGACGCATCCCGAGATGCGTTGCAGGCGGGGGGCGTGGATCGTCGCGACCGATGCGCAGGGAGCGTGGCGAGGTCATGCGCGCTCGGTTCGCGCCGATAGAGGGCTAGCGTATCCTCGCAGGTCTCGCGCCACAGTCGACCTTCGACGATCGTCACGACGACTCGATCCCAGGGAGCCATGGAATGTCCGCAGCGTCCGAAGTTCCGGTGTTCATCCTCTGTGGAGGATTGGGAACCCGGCTCAAGGAAGAGACCGAGGCTCGCCCGAAGCCGATGGTCCCGATCGGGAATCGCCCGATCCTCTGGCACGTCATGCACTCCTACGCGAGCCATGGCTTCCGGCGCTTCGTTCTCTGCCTCGGCTACAAGGCGGAGATGATCAAGGACTACTTCCTCAACTATTCGACGATGAACAGCGACTTCACCGTTCGGCTCGGATCGAACGAGATGACGGTCCACTCCGTCGATCACGATCAGGATTGGGAGGTGACGCTCGCGTACACCGGTGAGCTCACGATGACGGGTGCGCGCGTGGCGCGCGCCGCGGAGCGATACCTGGGCGGCGCGCAGAACTTCGCCGTGACCTATGGCGACGGGGTGAGCGACGTGGATCTGGCGGAGGAGCTCGCCTACCACCTGTCGCACGACCGCATCGGTACGATCCTCGGTGTGAATCCGCCTTCGCGCTTCGGCGAGCTCAAGCTCGAAGGCGATCGCGTGATCGAGTTCGAGGAGAAGCCCGAGTTCGGCGAGAACTGGATCAATGGCGGGTACCACTTCTACCGGAGGCCCTTCCTCGACTATCTCTCCACCGACGAAGGGCTCGTTCTGGAGAGGGATCCGCTGATCCGGCTCGCGCGGGATGGCGAGATGCACATCTTCAAGCACCGGGGCTTCTGGGCCTGCATGGATACCCAGCGGGACCGCGACTACCTGGAGGGGCTCTGGAAGAGCGGCAACGCTCCCTGGTTCCATCCGAAGCGCTAGATCACCGTTCGATGGGAGGAGTTTCTTCGTGAAGGTCTTCGTTACTGGGCACGAGGGGTACATTGGGGCCCACCTCGTGGAGCTGCTGAAGGAAGCCGGCCACACGGTCACCGGCATGGATCTGGGTCTGTTCGAGGGATGTGCCTGGGATCCGGTGGTGGCACCGGATCGCGTGCTGCGCAAGGACGTGCGCTCCATCCAGGTGCCGGATGTCGAGGGACACGATTGTGTGATGCATCTCGCGGCGATCTCGAACGACCCGATGGGTGATCTCAATCCCGAGCTCACGTACGCGGTGAACCGCGACGCCTCGATCCGCGTGGCGAAGGTGGCGAAGGAAGCCGGGGTTCCGCGGTACCTGTTCTCGGGGAGCTGCTCGGTCTATGGCAAGGGAGAGAAGCTCGACCTCGACGAGAACGATCCACTGAATCCGCTCACCGCCTATGCGAAGTCGAAGATCGAGACGGAGCAGGCGGTCTCGAAGCTCGCGGATGCCTCGTTCACTCCGGCCTATCTGCGCAACTCGACGGCCTATGGCTACTCGCCCATGCTCCGCATCGATCTGGTGGTGAACAACCTGCTGGGCAGCGCGCTCGCCTACGGCGAGATCCGCATCCAGAGCGACGGGACACCGTGGCGTCCGCTGATCCACTGCCGCGACATCGCTCGCGCCTTCATTGCCTTCATGGATGCACCCAAGGAGAAGATCCACGACAAGGCCATCAACGTCGGCGGGAACGCGGACAACTACCAGGTTCGCGACGTAGGAGATCAGGTGAAGCGCCTGATCCCCGAGGCGGACATCCGCTACACCGGAGAGGCGGGGTCCGACTCCCGCGACTACCGGGTGAAGTTCGATCTGCTGAACACGCTTCTTCCGGAGTTCCGGCTCCAGTACGACCTGGAATCGGGAATGGCGGAGCTGTTCGCGGCGATGAAGCGCCACGGCTTCGGGAAGAGCGATTTCGAGGGGAATCGCTTCGTGCGCCTGCGCACGCTGAAGAGCCGGATGCATCTGCTCGGGGCGTGAGCCCCGGGGAGCGACGGACCCAATCGGGGGGAGCGATACGATCGTGAAGTTCTTCGAGACACCGCTTGCAGGCGCCTACGTGATCGAGCTCGAGAAGATCGGGGACGAGCGGGGCTTCTTCGCCCGCGCCTTCTGTCAGCGGGAGTTCGCCAAGCACGACCTCGCGCGCGAGATCGTGCAGGTGAACAACTCGCTCGCCGAGCGCAAAGGAACGCTTCGCGGCATGCACTACCAGTTGGCGCCGAAGGCCGAGACGAAGATGGTCCGCTGCATCCGCGGATCGCTCTACGACGTGATCCTCGATCTTCGCAGCGGATCGCCCACCTTCGGGAAGCACTTCGGGGTCGAGCTGAGCGCCGAGAACCGCAAGATGCTCTACGTGCCGAAGGGATTCGCGCACGGCTTCGTCACGCTCGTGGATGGAACCGAGGCGTTCTACTTCGTGGACGAGTACTACGCGCCGGAGCAGGAGCGGGGGATCCGCTGGAACGATCCGCACTTCGGGATCGCGTGGCCGATCGAGCCGGTCGTCCTCTCCGAGAAGGACAAATCCCACCGCGACTTCGATCCATCGTATCACCTCGACAAGTAGGCACCGCGCGTCATGAGGATCCTCTTCACCGGCGGAAGCTCCTTCACGGGCCATTGGTTCCTCCAGGAGCTCGTGGCGGCGGGGCACCAAGTCACTGCGGTATTTCGCAACCCGGCGGAGAGCTACGACGGCGTGCGGCGGCGTCGCGTCGAGGAGTCGTCGAAGCTCGTCGACGCGCGCTTCGGCGTGGCCTTCGGCGATCCGGCGTTCCGGGCCCTGGTTGCAGGAGCGCCCTCATGGGACGTCCTCTGTCATCACGCGGCCGACGTCACGGACTACAAGAGCGAGCGCTTCGATGTCGCCGCTGCGCTCGCGAACAATACGCGCGAGCTCGACGCGGTGCTCGCGGGCCTTCGCGAGAAGGGCTGCCGGCGGGTCGTCCTCACCGGGAGCGTGTTCGAGCCGGGCGAGGGCAGGGGTTCGGAGGATCTGCGGGCGTTCTCTCCGTACGGGCTCTCGAAGGCGTTCACTGCCGAGACGTTTCGCTACTTCGCGAGCCGGCAGGAGCTTCGCCTCGGGAAGTTCGTGATCCCGAATCCATTCGGTCCGCTCGAGGAGCCGCGATTCACCGCGCATCTCATGCGGTGCTGGTTCGCGAAGAACCCCGCCGGCGTGAACACTCCGGCGTACGTGCGCGACAACATCCACGTCTCGCTGCTGGCGCGCGCGTACGTGCGGTTCGTGGAGTCGCTCGGCAGCGAGGTTGGCTTCGCGAAGACGAACCCCTCGGGCTACGTGGAGACGCAGGGCGACTTCGCGCTGCGCTTCGCGAAGCAGATGCGCGCTCGCCTCGGGCTTCCGTGCGAGGTCGAGCTGGCCGAGCAGACGGAGTTCCCCGAGCCCCTGGTCCGTACGAACACGGATCCCGTCGATGGGGCGTGCCTCGGATGGAGTGAGTCCGAAGCGTGGGATGGGATCGCGGACTACTATCGAACGCTCCATGGCTGAGCTCGGTCGCGACGGCGAGGGGGGACATCCCCGAGAGGGCGCCAGGCCGCGCGTCGTCGCGGTCGTCCTCACCTGGAACGACACGCAGATGTCGGCGCGCTGCATCGAGTCGCTCCTCGCGAACGACTACCCGAACCTCGAGATCACCCTGGTCGACAATGGATCGGTCGAACCGTGCGGCGAGCGGCTTGGAGCGCGCTTTCCATCCGTCGACGTCGTGCGTCTTCCCCAGAACCGCGGCTTCACCGGGGGAAGCAATGCGGGTCTTCGCCGGGCTCTCGACCGCGGCGCCGAGTACGTCTTCTTCCTGAACAACGACACGGTGGTCGCTCCGAACGCGGTGACGGACCTCGTGGCTGCGCTCGAGGCGAGCCCGCGGGCGGGCGCGGCGAGCGCGCTCATCCTGTTGGTCGAAGGCTCGAAGCGCCAGGTGCAGTTCTTCACCGGTACGATCGATCGCAACACCGCGCGCCACGTCCACCCCGAGGACGGGATGGCGGTCGATGCGCGGGAGTGGCCGATTGCCGAGACGGAGTTCGCGCCGGCGTGCGCGATCCTGTTCCGCAGCAAGGCGCTCGAGGACGTGGGGCTCTTCGACGAGTCCTTCGGAACGAACTGGGAGGACTACGATCTATGCATCCGTCTGGCGGATGGAGGCTGGAAGATCCTCACCGTCGGTAGCGCGCACGTGGATCACCTGCATGGCGCCACGACGGGACGCGCCTCTCCCTACATCACCTATCTGTTTACGCGCAACCGGTTGATCTGCCTGGTCCGCTACGGAAAGCCCATGCAGATCCTGCGCAATGCGCCCTTCATCGCGCGCACCTTCTATCGACAGGTTCGACGGTACGGCTTCGGGAATTGGGCCTGTCACGCGGCCTTCGCGAAGGCGTGGCTCCATTTCCTGTTTGCCGTGCGCGGCGAGAAGGGAACTCCGCGCAGCCGCAAGGGCTAGGGAACGGGATCCGCGGAATCGATCGGTCGGGATCGTGGCGAGCGTGCGAGGCGGCTCGCCGTCGGAGAGGCCAGGGAATGGATGTCGAGGTGATCGTCGCAGGGGCGGGGGTGGTCGGACTGGCGATCGCCCAGCGGTTGGCTGCGGACGGACGCGAGGTATGGGTTCTCGAGCAGGAGCCGAAGCCCGGGCAGCACGCGTCGAGCCGCAACAGCGAGGTGATCCACGCGGGGATCTACTATGCGCCGGGATCCGCGAAGGCGAAGCTTTGCCGCGAGGGGCGCGATCTGCTCTACGCCTGGTGCGCGGAGCACGGCGTCGAGCATCGGCGGATCGGAAAGATCCTGGTGGCGGTCGAAGAGGACGAGCGTCCCGCGCTCGAGCGCCTTCATGCGAACGCCCGCGCGAATGGCGTCGAGCTCGAGCCATTGGGCAGGAAGCAGGTGCACTCGCTCGAGCCGACACTGCGCGCGGTGTGTGGCCTGTTCTCTCGCGCGACGGGGATCATCGATAGCCACGGCTTGATGCAGTCCTACGAAGCCGTGCTCCAGGCGCACGGAGGGCGGGTGAGCTGTCGCAGCCGCATCGATCGCGTGACGATCGAAGGGGACGGGCTACGCGTGGAGGGCGAGGGCCACGGAGAGCGCTTTGCGCTGCGTTGTCGTTGGCTCGTCAATAGCGCGGGCCTGTTTGCGCAGGCGCTGGCCTCGCGGATCGAGGGCATCGACCCGACGACGATTCCGCGTCTTCATCTCTGTCAGGGCCGTTACTTCAGCTACGGTGGCCGATCTCCCTTTCAGCACCTGGTCTATCCCATGCCCGAGGCGAACACCTCCGGTCTGGGAGTGCACGCGACGCTGGATCTGGGTGGGCAGCTTCGCTTCGGCCCCGACGTGCGATATTGCGACGAGATCGACTATCGCGTCGACGAATCTCTGCGCGACGCCTTCGCGCGAGCGGTGCAGCGCTACTGGCCGGATTGCGAGGCGGAGAAGCTCCACCCGGGCTATGCGGGGGTTCGGGCCAAGCTCGCGGGGCCGGGTGAGCCTGCGGGGGATTTCGTCCTCCAGGGCGAGTCGGATCACGCAGTACGGGGGCTGGTGAATCTGTTCGGGATCGAGTCGCCAGGACTCACCGCGAGTCTTGCGATCGCGAACGAAGTCGCGCCTCTTCTCGAGCGTTGACGAAACCGCAGCCCGATCTCCCGCAAGACTGGGATTCCGGGCTAGCCGTCGAAGTCGAACGACTCGCGGATGCGCTGCTCGCCGGTCTCCTCGAGGAGCGTCTCGAGCGTGTCCGCATCGAGGATCGTGATGCGCTGATAGGACATGTCGGGGCGCTCGATTTCGAGCCGGAACAGATCCAGGCATGGGTTGGGAATCTGTCGCAGGTAGGCGCGCCCGCCCTCGTCCAGATCGCGATGGATGGAGCGAAGGATCCGCTGTATCCGCCGTTCGCGACGAGTCTCACCGTCGAGAAATCGATCGACCCGTCCGTCACGCCGAATCTGGCGATAGCTTCCCGGAAGGGTCGTCGTCGACATCGAAGTGGCTCCTCGGCGAGGAAGCCTATCGGAGCCCCTGCGCTGCGGCAACGCTCGTCGCGGTGTTGCGTGCGAATGCCTGCAGTGCACGTTCGTATCGACCCATGGTGTCGGGCGGTGCACCGAGCATTTCGAGACCGATCCGTGCTCGTGCCGGAGATCCCTGTTCGCGGCGGGCCCTGCACCACCGCACCTGACCGACGAACTCGACCGGTGACTGGTCGGGAAGGCTCAGGCGGAAGAGCAGCCGGGTGCCGACGTCGGGTGGGGCCATGCTCTCGAGGCACGCTCCTCGTCGCGACAGGTTGATCACGCGATCCTCTTCGCTCGTGATGTAGGCGAGGCCGCCGTCGGCGGGATCTCGGATCGGATCGATCGAGGTGAACGCGCAGAGCAGATCCACGGGAATGCGCGGATCGGTCCTGCGGTTCGGCGCGGGGAGCGTGGGCTCGACCGCTTCGTGGACCCTGCGGCCGAAGACGGCGAAGCGCCGCCAGCTGCGGCTCTCCTCCGGGCTCTCTCGCACGGTGTCCGCCTTCGGCGACCTGATTTCGTACGGGCTGCGATCGCGGTCCCCCTTCATGGGCCCCCTCCTGCGCCTCGAGTTGCCTCGATTCTGCGCGTCTCCTGCCGGTTCGTTTCGGAGACCTCGAGGAGTGGCTTGAGAGACCGGGAACGAGCCGAGGCTCGGCGCGCGGGTGGTGGCTCTTCCCTAACTATTATGGGAGGCAAGCCCCGCGCCTCAGAGCAGGCCCAGGTGACGGTCGAGCCGGCGGGAAAGCCGGGCCGTGAGGGATCGCGCTCCGGGGAGCGGGAAGGCATGGGCATCGATCGAGCGAACGGGCCGGATGCCGCGGAGCGCGTTCGCGGCGAAGACCTCGTGCCAGGAGCCGCGCTCCTTCCAGCGGGGAGCCCGGAGCCGGACGGGAATCCCGATCCGCTGCGCCTCGGCGAGGAGGATG
>CAZOTO010000082.1:0-14360 GCA_964582775.1 uncultured Myxococcales bacterium | reverse complement strand
GCAAGGCCCGCAGCGTGGAGGAGTTCGGTGAGCTGATCGTTGCCGAGCGAGCGGGTCGCGTGGTTCGCCTTCGCGACGTGGCGATCGTCGAGGATGGAATGGCGGAGTCGCGCACGCTCGCCCGGCTCAACGGCCACCCGGGGGTCGCCCTCGAGGTCCAGCCACAGAGCGGGGCGGACATCGTGCGCGCTGCGCGCCTTCTGCGGGCGGAGATCGAGTCGATCCGCACCACGCTGCCACCCGGCGTGGAGATGTCGATCTCACGCGACTATGCCGTGATCATCGAGGAGCAGGTGGCGGAGGTCTTCCGCGACATCGTCTTTGCGGCGTTCCTCGTCGTCGTGGTCGTGCTGTGCTTCCTGCGCAACGTCCGGTCCACCTTCATCGCGGCGCTCGCCATTCCGTCGAGCGTCATTGCCTCGTTCACCGCCTTCCTCATCCTCGATCTGTCGCTCAACACGATGACGTTGATGGCCCTTGCGCTCGCCATCGGTCTCGTGATCGACGATGCGATCGTCGTATTGGAGAGCATCTATCGCCGCATCGAGCGCGGAGATCCGCCGCTCACCGCCGCCATCGAGGGCTCGCGCGAGGTCGGTCTCGCGGTGATCTCGACCACGCTCGCGGTGTGCGGTGTATTCGTCCCCATCGTCTTCATGCAGAGCACGATGGGCCGCTACTTCTACGAATTCGGCGTCGCGGTCACGACGGCCGTGTGCGTCTCCACGGTCGTCGCCCTCACGCTCACTCCGATGCTCGCGAGCCGCATGTTGCGAGAGGCCTCCACGGCGGGGTGGCTGCTCGGAGGTGTCTTCACGCAGCTCGAGCGCGCACTGCAGCGGATGGAGCGGAGCTATCGCTGGCTGCTCCAGGCGGCGCTGCGTCACCGAGCCGTCACGATCGGGATCGCGCTGCTCTCCGTCCTGGGCGGATGTGGCGTGGCCTCGACGCTTCCGATCAGTCTGCTCACGCGCGACGATCTGAGCGAGATCTTCGTCCGCGCGAAGCTTCCCATCGGAACGCCGCTCAGCGTCTCGGACGAGATCATGCGCCGCATGGAGGAGGTGGTGGATCGGCATCCGTACGTCCGCGACATCTTCGCTACGGCGGGCGACGAGCGCCGGCACGAGCCGCACCAGATCCGCCTGAACGTCGTGCTGATTCCGAAGACGCAGCGCAGCGTGGACATCCGGGAGACGTTCGAGGAGATCCGCCGGGAGCTGGTCGGGGTGATTCCCGAGGCGGAGCAGATCAGCGTCGGCTTCCCCGATTACGGAACGTCGGGCGACGACTGGAGCGACCTCACGTACAGCCTGCAGGGGCCCGATCTGCGCCGCCTGGAGCGCTACGCGCTCGAGCTCGAGGCGCGCATGAAGACGGACCCGGAGTTCGTCGATGTGCGCACGTCCTACGAGAGTGGACGTCCACAGATCACCCTCGAGATCGATCGCGGCCGCGCCGCGGATCTGGGCGTATCGGCCGTCGCGGTCGGACGGACGATGCGCACGCTCTTCGCCGGCGAGAAGGTCGGCTCCTACGAGGAGATGGGCCGCCGTCACGACGTTCGGGTCCAGGTCCTTCCCGAGTACCGCGACGATCCGGCGAAGATCCATCTCGTCCGCGTCCGCTCGGCGCGGGGCGAGCTCGTTCCGCTCACGAACGCCGCGAACGTGGTGAACGAGGAGGGCCCCGTCGAGATCCGGCGCGACAGCCGGACCCGCGAGATCCGCCTCTACGCGAACATGGCGCCCGGAGCGAGCCTGGGTACGGGCGTGAGCAAGCTGGAAGCCTGGGGAAGGGAGATCGGGATCCAGGCACCCGACGCGCTGGTGGCGGGTGGATATGCCGAAACGATGATGGAGACCGGACAGGACATCGTCTTCGCCTTCACGCTCGCGCTCATCTCGATCTACATGGTGCTCGCATCGCTGTTCAACTCGCTCACGCATCCGTTCACGATCATGACCTCGGCGCCACTGGCGTTCATCGGAGGCTTCGTCGCGCTCAAGGTGAGCGGCATGTCGATGGACATGATGGCAGGCATCGGACTGCTCGTGCTCATGGGTCTCGTCATGAAGAATGGGATCCTGCTCGTCGACTACACGAACCAGCTGCGCGACGAGGGCCGCTCGCTCGAGGATGCGATCCTGGAGGCGGGTCCGGTGCGGATGCGGCCAGTGCTCATGACCTCGGGAGCGCTCGTGTTCGGCATGCTTCCCATGGTGCTGTCGGACGCGGTGGGATCCGAGTTCCGCGCGCCCATGGGCATGATCACGATCGGGGGGCTCGTCACCTCGACGGCGCTCACGCTCGTCGTGGTTCCCGTCGTGTACGTGCTCGTGGATGGAGCCACCGTTCGGCTCCGCGCGATCGGCGCGAGGATCCGGGCGCTCCTCTCGCGTGGAATCCGCACGGCCCCGAGTCGCTGATCCGTGCCCGCTTACGCGGTGGGGTTCTCGTCTCGACGCAGCGCGAGTCGCGTTTCGACGACGTCCTCATCGGGCCGCTCGTGCAGCGCGAACCCCAGGCTCTTCGCCAAGCCGAGCATGCGGGTATTGCCGGGGAGGACCTGTCCCACGATCTGCTGCGTGCCGCGTGCGCGGAAATATCGCACGAGCTTCTCGAGCAACGCATGGCCGAGACCCCGCCCCTTGCAGTCGGATCTCACGACGATCGCGAACTCGGCGCGCTCGTTGTCCGGATCGGTCACGGCACGGACGACGCCGAGCGTCTCGGCAACCCCTCCCTCGTCGCGCACGGCGACGAAGGCCATCTCGCGGTCGTAGTCGATCTGCGTGTACCGCGCCATCTGCGAGTGCGGGACGCGACGGACCATGTCGAAGAAGCGAAAGCGCACGTCCTCGGGCTCGATCTGTGCCAAGAAGCGCTGATGTGCGGGTTCGTCCTCGGGGCGGATGGGACGGAGCGTGACCGACAGGCCATCCGCGAGCCGGATCGTCTCCTCGAGCTCGTCCGGATAGGGTCGGATGGCGAGACGATCGCGATTCACGGCACGCTCGACTCGCATCCGCGCATCGAGCGCGAGCACGCCCTGCGCATCCGCGAAGAGGGGATTCACGTCGATCTCCACGACCTCCGGCAATTCCGTGACGATCTGGGACAGGCGGACGAGCGCCAGATGGATGGCATCGAGGTCCGCCGGGGGCCGCCCTCGGTACCCCCGCAGCAGGCGCGCGACGCGTGTTCGCTCGACGAGCTCACGGGCGAGGGTGACGTTGAGGGGCGGCAGGCTCACCGCGCGATCCGCGATCACCTCGACGGCAATCCCTCCCTGGCCGAACAGCAGGACGGGTCCGAACACGGGATCGCAGCTGGCTCCCACGATGAGCTCGTGCGCTCCGACCCGGCGGGCCATGCGCTGCACGGTGAATCCCTCGATGGGAGCGTCGGGCACGTGCTTCTCGAGCCGCACCGCCATTGCGCGTGCCGCCTCGACGACGGCCTTGCGGCTCTCGAGATCGAGCACCACGCCCCCTACGTCCGTCTTGTGCGTGATTCGCGAGGAGAGGATCTTCAGCGCCACGGGGAAGCCGATCTCCTCGGCGAGACGCCCGGCCGCCTCTGCATCGGATGCGATGCGCGTCTCGACCACCGGCAAACCGTAGGCTGCGAGCACGGCCTTCGCTTCGGGCTCCGTGAGCAGCGCACGTCCCTCGGCGAGAACGCCTTCGATCACGCGCCGCGCGTCCTCTCTTCGTGGTGTGATCTCGCGCGGAAGGGCAGGGGGAACCTCGAGGAGCGCCGCCTGACTGCGTGAGTGCTTCCGCATGTGCACGAAGGCAGAGATCGCATTCTCGGGCGTGTCGTAGGTGGCGATGCCCGCCTGCCGGAAGATCCGGCGCGCAGACTCCGCGCTCTCGCGCCCCACCCAGCTCGTGAGCACGATCCGCCGGGAGCTCGAGTCGCGAACCACGCGGGCGATCGTGCGCGCGGCCTCCTCGCTCGATGCCAGCGCAGTGGGCGCATGCAGGATCAGGATCGGGTCGCTCTCCTCCGCCGCCAGCAGGAGGGAGAGCGCCTTCTCGTACCGCTCGCCGGAAGCATCGCCGATGATGTCGATCGGATTGGCTCGCGACCAGTTCGCGGGCAGGACGGCGTCGAGTGCGTTCACGAGCTCGGGCGAGAGCTCCGCGAGCCCACCGCCCTGCGCCATCACGTAGTCGGTGGCCATCACCCCGAGGCCCCCTCCGTTGGTGAGCACGAGCAGCCGCTCCGTCCTGGCGTGGCGCGAGCGGGTGAGCGTCTCGGCGGCGTCGAACATCTCGTCGAGGCGATCGACGCGGAGCATGCCCGCGCGCTCGAAGGCGGCCGAGTGCACGTCGTCCCCACCGGCGAGCGCCCCCGTGTGCGACGCTGCCGCGCGCGCTCCTTCGGCACCGCGCCCCGCCTTGATCACGATCACGGGCTTGTTGCGCGACGCGGCCCGCGCTGCCGACATGAACTTGCGAGCACGTCCCACGGATTCGACGTAGAGCAGGATCGCCCGCGTCTCCTCGTCTGCGGCCAGGTAGTCGAGGACGTCCCCGACATCGACATCGAGACTGTCTCCGAGCGATACGAAGTGGGAGAAGCCGATGTCGCTCCCGCGCGCCCAGTCGAGCACGGCCGTGCAGATCGCCCCGGACTGCGAGACGAACGCGAGGTCTCCGGCGAGTCCCTCCACGTGAGCGAAGCTCGCATTGAGTCCGATGCCCGATACGAGAAGCCCGAGGCAGTTCGGGCCGAGGATGCGCATGCGATGCCGCCCGGCAATCTCGAGGAGCGTGTGATCGAGCCTACGCCCATTCGTGTCGGTCTCTCGGCCGAGTCCAGCCGTGATCACGATGGCAGCGCGCACGCCTGCACGGCCCAGCTGATCGACGAGGCCGACCACGGTGGGCACCGGTGTGCAGACGACCGCGAGATCGGGGACGATCGGAAGGCTCGGCACATCCGGGCACGCGAGCACACCGGCCACGGATCGCTGCCTCGGGTTCACGGGGATCACCGGTCCGTCGAATCCTCCGCGCAACAGGTTGCGCATGACGAAGGAGCCCACGCTCGCGCGCCGGTTGGAGGCACCCACCACCGCGACGGATCGCGGCCGGAACAGGAACTCGAGATTTCGGACGCTCATGACACCTCACCGCTCTCGCATCGCTGCCCGCCGCTCGACCGGGGGCGGGAGTAGGATCGCCCGGAACGGACGCGAAGGGAAGACGCTCTTCGCCCCGCTTTCGCCCCAGATCCGTCCTTCCGTCCTCCATTCCCATCGCGAGGGATCTCGGGTCCATAATCGGGTGGATCCCGGGATCATCGAGGAGACCGCACATGGAACGAACGAAGATCCAGAGGCTTGCCGACTTCGTGACGGACACCCGCTTCGAGGACCTGCCGGCCGACATCGTGGACTATACGAAGCTCGTGATCCTGGACTCCTTGATCTGCGGCATCGCCGCAGGTGGTCTCGAGCGCAGCCGCATGATGCACCGCGCGCTCGAGCGCATCGGGGGGAGGCCGGAGTCCACGGTGTTCGGCCTCGAGACGCGAACCTCGTCCGTGTTCGCCGCAACGGCGAATGCCGAGATCATGAACCTGCTCGACGCCGACGACACCTTCTTCAACGCGTCGCACTTTGCCGTGTTCAACGTCGCAGCCGCGCTCGCGGAGGCACAGCGCACGGGTGCCAGTGGGCGCGACATGATCCGCTCCGTCGCGTTGGGATTCGATGTGAACGCGCGACTCGATCTCGCGAAGCTCACGATCCGCATCGTCGACGGACAGATGCGCTGGTCTCCCGTCCAGGGGATGGGCTACGCCTCGTTCGGAACGGCGGCCTCGGCTGGTGCCCTCGCGAACCTCGACCGGGAGAGGATGGCGCATGCGCTCGCCCTGTGTGCCTGGTATGCGCCGACACCCATCGGGAACACCATGCATCACCGCACCGAGTTCGACTCGTTCAAGTACGCGAACTACGCCGGTGCTGCCCATGCGGGAATGTGGTCGGCGCTGCTCGCCGAGCAGGGCTACACCGGCGATCTCGGCACACTCGACCACGATCCCGGTTTCATCCAGGCCCAGGGCGCCGTGGGTGCCGACGTCGGGATCATCGTCGAGGAGCTGGGATCGAAGTGGTGGATCGCCGAGACGGCGCTCAAGTACTATCCCTCGTGCCGTTACACGCACGGGCCGATCGAGGCGCTCATCGGCCTCATGCAGCGCGAGAGCCTCGGCGCCGACGAGATCGAGTCCATCGAGGTTCGGCTCAATCCGATGGCCTTCAGCATGCCGTTCTTCCGCAGCCCCGCGACGAGCATCGCCGTGGATCACCGTGCCCCCTTGCACGGCGCGTTCAACGTCCCCTACGTGATGGCGCTGGCTGCGCTCGGCCGCACTCCGGGACCGACGTGGTACGCGAAGGAGAACCTGGAGGATCCGACGGTGTGGGCGCTCGCCTCGCGCATTCGCACGGCTCCCGATCCCGTGGCCACCGACGCCGGGCTTCGCGCGGTCCAGGAGACGCGAATCCGCCGCTTCCGCTTGACGCGCGGATCGCTCACCGTTCGCGCACGCGGGCGCGAGTTCGTGTTCGAGTCCGACTTCTGCGGCGGCGATCCGTGGGCTCCCGAGACGCACGCCACTTGGGATCGCATCGCCCGCAAGGCGCACGACTTCTGTGCCGGGCTGCGCTCCGCGAGCGAGATCGACCGCCTGGTGGAGCAGGTGCGAACCCTCGAGAGCGCTGCCGATCTTTCGAAGGGCAACGGCCTCGACCTGTAGCGCGCTCGCATCTCAGCGAGAGGAGGGTGCGGGGGCGCTGGCCTCCCGCCGCACCGTGATCCGCACGCGGGAGGGCTCGAGCGCGTCGATGGTGAGACCCGAGGGGAGACGCACGGCATCCGGGGAGAGGTCGAAGGTGCGGCGCCCCATGTCCACCAGGAACCCATCGACGTGCACGGTGATGTCCCGCGCGTCGAGGAGGAACAGATCGCGCCGCAGCCCCGAGACCGTCGCCGCAACGCTCGGCGGTGTGACGCTTTCGAGCGTATACCCCTCGGGAAGGTTCTCGACGGCAACGGCCACCTCGAGCACGCGGTGCGACGCCTGCGAGCCGGGAATCACGAGCACCCACAGCAAGAGGCTGATGCCGAGCGCGAGCCCCATCTCTCGCCATCGCTGCCGGAACAGGCGGATCGGGGCGGCGACCTCGGTCGTGCCTCCGGATTCGCGGTCCAGGAAGGCGCGGACGTGGGATGCGAGCTCGCCCGCGCGCTCGAGCTCGACGAGGCGTCCCTGGCTCGCGATCGAGACGGTGCCGCGTTCCTCCGAGACGGCGATGCACAGCGCATCCGTGCGCTCCGCGAGCCCGAGCGCCGCGGCGTGGCGAGTGCCGCGCTGCCGGAGCTGATCGTCGTCCGAGGAGAGCGGAAGCCGAACCGCGAAGCGTTGCACGCGGTTCCCGCATAGGATCACGGCTCCGTCGTGTCCAGGCGAGTGCGGATCGAAGAGGCTGAGCAGCAGCGGCTCGGAGAGCAGGGCGTCGAGGGGAACGCCGCCGCTCGTGTGCCGCTCCAACGGATCGCGGCCACAGAGCACGAGGAGTGCACCGTGCCGCCGGGCGATGAGATCCACGACCGCTCGAACGAGCTTCTCGACGAGGCCGGCGGATTGGGACTCGTCGTGGCCCTGGGGAAGGCTCCACATCGCCAGCCGCTCGAATCCCTGTCGCAGCTCGCCCTGGAAGATCACGATGAGGAGGAGGATCGCCGCCGCGAACACCGCTTGCAGAATCGTCTGCGCCAGGGCGAGCCCGAGTGCACCTGCGAGCAGGTAGATCCCGCCGAGGATGCCGATCCCCAGCAGCGCGAGGTATGCGCGCGCTCCTCGCAGTCCCACGATCACCGCGTAGAGCAGCACCGTCACGACGAGGATGTCGACCGCATCGCTCCACGGCGGCACGAGGCGAGGAAGCACCACGATGGAACCCTCCCGCGCAGCAGGATATCGCGAAGCCCCACAGAGGGGGGCACGGACGATCGGGAATCTACGGCCCGAGATCGGGCGCAGCGATCAGATCATCCCGAAGTCTCTCCGGCAGGAAGACGAGCGGATGCTCGCGCGCGCCGAGCCGCTCGATTGCGACCTCACACCAGGGCCGCAGATAGCGCTGTCGCAGCTCGCGTACGAGCACGGGCTCGCATGCCTCGATCGCGCATGCGAAGACCTCGCAGGCGATGCCCAGGTGGTCCGGCGGCAAGCGTTGCTCGTTCCATGTCAGGTGCAGGTGATGGATCACCCGCAGCCAGTCCTCGCGCGCGCTCGCGCCCTCGAGTCCGAGCGCCGCATGGAGCAGGAGAGGGACGAGGGGAAGCGGCATGCCGACCTGGAACGTGCTCCAGAGCACCGTCGCGTGCTCCTCGTACGCACCGGGGAGGTCGAGCGCGCTCCACGCCTCGGCGCGGAGCGGCTCGGAGACCAGTGGACTCCATATACGCGACCACGCCGCGAAGGGGAGGGCTGCCACGAGCGCCGGGTCGGTCACCCCTCGAGCGCGATCCAGCCGGCCGTCACGGACTTGAGGCCGCCGCGATCTCCGACGGAGCCGCGCCAGACCGCCACGGCGAGCCGGCGGCGATCGTCGAGTCCGGCCCAGGCGCCGAGCTCGAAGACGACGTGCCAGTGACCGTCGCGCCAGGTGCCGGTCGCAGACCACTCCGCGGGCGGCTCGCTGCGCTCCGCCGTGCCGAGCCCCTCGGCGCGAATCCGATGGAGCGACGGCCGATCGGCACGCCACAGCGCACCCTCGACGGGTTCGTCCGGGGCACCCATCGAGATCCAGGGAGCGTCGTCGGTGAGCGGCACGAGCAGTGCCGCCGCATCGGCGAACCGATTCGTGTCCGTGCTCGCGTCCGACACCGGATCGGGACACTCCCACTCGAGCTCGATGTGCCAGCCGGCGTCCGTGCGTTCGGTCCGGATCGTCGCGGTGCGCGTGAGCGGCGTGTTGCGATCCGCATAGGCCTGCGGCACGTAGCCACCGGGCTGCAGGCCCGGGGGCGCCGCCATCAGCTCCAGGGTGCGCCTCATCCGATCCCCTCCCGCGTGCGCGGCGCGAGCGCGAAGCTCTCGTTCCAATCGTAGGCGATGAGCAGATCCATGAGCTCGCTCGGCTCGCCACGGCGCCGCTTCTCCCGCTCGCCCTTGAGTGTCGCAAGAGCCGAGAGCACCTCGCTTCCGAACAGCGACACCAGATACGCGTCCGGGATGCGCGGCTCACCCGTGGGGCGCCCCTTCTCGTCGAGGCGGGGCGGACTCATCGGGGGCACGTAGAACACATTGGGCTCGAGACCCCACTCGGGATGGAGCGGAAGTGCCACCTTCCACCGATCCACGAGCTTCGCGATCGGTCCCGCGGGATCGTCGCGATAGCCCACGAAGCGCAGCCGCCCCGGACACTGACGCGCGCAGGCAGGCGCAACTCCCTCTTCGATGCGTGGAAAACAGAAGATGCACTTCGTGGCGACCTGCCGCTTCGGATCGAAGTACACCTTCTTGTAGGGGCACGCCTCGACGCAGAATCGATAGCCGTGGCAGCGGTCCTGATCGACGAGGACGATGCCGTCCTCCTCGCGCTTGAAGATGGCCGAGCGTGGACACGCATCGAGACAGGCCGGATGCGTGCAGTGATTGCACAAGCGAGGCAGATAGAAGTAGTGGTTCGACTGCGGATACTCGCCCGCGCCGTGATCCTCGTCCCAGTTCGGCCCCCATCGCGGGGGCTCGCTCGGGCGGATCCACTCGCGTTTTGCCGGTGGGGCGCCCGCGCTCGCATACACCTTCGCGTGATCGAAGTCCCAGGCGCGGCCGTAGCCCGTGTCGAGATCGGGGATCTCGCCGCGCTTCACCTCGCCGGTGTCCGTGCGCCCTCCGGTGTCGGGCCACTCGGCGGGATACCCGCGCCCCGGCTGTGTCTCGACGCTGTTCCAGTAGGCGTAGGCCGTACCCGCATCGGTGTTCCACAGCTTCTTGCATGCGATCGTGCAGGTGTGACAGCCGAGGCACTTGTTCAGGTCGAGCACCATGGCGATCTGTCGTAGGGAGGGATTCGCGCGCGTGGCCGTCATGATGTCACGATCCCGTCCCGGCTGACGCCGTGGCATCGTTCCACGGCCGGATGTCCACTCGCGTGTCCTGTACGAATGCACCCGGCTGCAGATGGCTCACGCCGAAGCGCAGGTGCCCTTGACCGCCGACCAGGTGCAGCGGATTCATCACCCCGGGGATGAGCCACTTGTAGCTCTTGTGCTCCGGGAACTGGTTGGGATCCCAGGCGTGGAAATAGTACGCGACCCCGGGGCGGACCATCGTCGAGTACTTCACGCGCATGCGCATCGATCCGAGATCGTTCGACAGCTCGGCCCAGTCGCCATCGCCGATCCCGAGCGACCGGGCTTCGCGCTCGTTCAGGTAGAGCACCGGCTCGCCGCGTTGCAGGCGCAACAGCATCGGCGTATCGCGCCACGTGCTGTGGATGCTCCAGCGCGCATGGCAGGACACGAGCTGGAATGGGTAGTCCCCACCGGCCTTCGGGCTCTCCTTGTGCGTGGGCAGGGCCTCGCGTGCCTCGAGGAACCACGGATGGTCCAGGTAGAACTGCTGCCGCCCCGAGTACGTGGGCCAGCGCCACTTGTCCTTCACCATATGGGAGAACGGCGAGAGCACGCCCTCGCCGTTCCACTCCGGGTTGTACTGATGCGTCGGCGCGAGATCGATCCCCGTGCTGCGGAACCTCGCGATCCCCGTGCGCTTCAGGTCCTCGATCGTCATGCCCTTGGCCGAGGGGCTGTCGTGGATCACGTCCTGCGTGACCTTCTCGATGTCCTTGGCGCCGTACGCACCGCGGTTCGTGTAGCTCTGGTGCAGCGTCTTCCAGTCCACCGGATAGCGGCCGCAGCCATCGAACTCCGGAAGGTTCCGCGCGCGGGCGATCTCCTCGATCTTCCGGCTGAGCAGCCAGAACATCTCCCACTCGTCCTTCGTATCGCCGAGCGGAGGAACGGCCGCGCCGCAGTAATGCAGATACGGTGCGTACGACATCGTGTACTTGATGCCCGGCTTCTCGTACCAGCCGGCCGCGGGCAGGATGTAGTCCGCATGCATCGTGGTGAAGCACATCTTCTGGTCGATCCCGATCACGAGCTCCATCTCGCTCCACATGTGATCGAGCATGTCCTGCGTCTGGTTGGAGCGGCGCAGCAGGTTGCTGCCCCCTTGGATGTAGATCTTGGGGGATCCCTTGCGGGGATACCGATGCTGCCACCCCTTCGACTCCGCCTCCTCGACGTAGGCCGCGAGCGGACGAGGGTAGAGGCCTTCGACCTCTTGGTTCAGCCGATCGGAGATGCCCTGGTAGTGGTAGTCGAGCAGCGAAACGCTCGTCGCGCACACGCGCGTCGCCTCGCCCTTGATCGCCTGATCGTGGATCACGTCCTGTGGGCTCTTGCGTCCGCGCGCGACGTCGACGGCGATCTCGAAGAGCTCCTTCGGCGTGATCATGCCGGCGAGCATCTGCAGTCGACCGAGCCAGCCGCCGCGCTCGAGCTGCAGCGACGAGCCGAAGCCGCCCATGTCGATGAAGCCCGTCGACTGGTAGCCCGCACCCTTTCGCCCGATCGCGCCCTTGAGCGCCAGACAGAGCAGCTTCGCGCGGTTCATGAGGTCGGAGTGCACGAAGCGGTTCGACCCCCAGCTCGAGAAGATCATCGGTCGTTCGGCGCGCGCGAACCCCTCGGCAAAAGCCTCGATCGCCTCGACGGAGAGCCCCGTGACCGCCGCCGCCTGCTCGAACGTCCACGGCTCGAGCTGCTCCGCGAGCAGGCTGCCTGCGGTGGCGACACCGACCCGTGTTCCGTCGGAGAGCGCCACCTCGAACGTGCCCTCGAGGGGCGGCACGAAGCCGTCGACGATCAGCCGACCGCTGTCTGCCCCGGGGGATCCCGGCGCCGGCTCCGGCATGCCCGTCGTGGGATTCCACAGGTACAGCAGATCGCCCGCGCCGCGATCCCGGGCCGTCGGGTCGAGGTCCTCCCCGCGCAGGAAGCGGCCCGTGTCGAGTCGCACGAGCAGGGGAAGATCCGTCTGCTCGCGCACGTACGCCTCGTCTACGCGCCCGGTAGCCCAGATGTGTCGTGCGACGGCGAGTGCGAGCGCGGCATCCGTTCCCGTGCGTAGCGGCAGCCATTGATCCGCGTGCACGGTCGTCGCCGTGTATTGGGGATCGATCACCACCAGCTCCGCGCCGTTGTAGCGCGCTTCGTACAGGAAGTGCGCATCGGGAATCTGGGTGACCGAGGGATTCATCATCCAGACGACGAGATAGTCCGACAGGAACCACTCGTCGCTCGAGCCACCGACGTGGGCGAAGCCGAGGGTGAGCGTGGCTCCGATGTTCAGGTCGCCGATCTCCGCCCACATGTCGGCAAACATCCCGCCCGCCTTCATCTGGAACTTGAAGCGCCCGACGGTGGATCCCCCTTGGTCGAAGTTCGGACCGAGATCCTGGTAGATCGTGTCCGTTCCGTGTTCGGTGGCGACGTCGACCATCTTCTCGGCGATCTCCGCGATCGCCTGGTCCCACGAGATGCGCTCCCATTGGCCCGAGCCGCGCGGCCCCACGCGCTTCATCGGAACGGTGACGCGCATCGGGCCGTACATCAGCTCGGTGTAGCAGGCGCCCTTCTGACAGCCGCGCGGATTGAAATCGGGAACGCCGGGCTCGGAGGCGGTATAGGTCGCCGCCTGCTCCTCGCGCACGACGATCCCATCCTTCACGTACAGATCCCACTCACAGGCGCTGCGGCAGTTGGCCCAGCCGTGCGAGCCCTTCACGATCGAGTCCCACGTCCAGCGCTGGCGGTAGAGATCCTCCCAGCTTCCGAGCTTCTGCGTCGCGCGAGACGAGCCCGCCGCGAAGTCGGCTGCGTCCGCCGCGCGATGGAAGTGGAACAGAGGCAGGGCGGTTGCCGCCACCGCGAACCCCGAGAGCTTCAGGAACTCGCGGCGCGTTGCAGCACCGGATCGGCTCGCCGAAGGCTGAGCCGTACTCATGCGTTCGATGGCCTCATGCGGTCCGCTCATTGCGCCTTGCTGCGCTTGAGCCGCTCGAGCTGCACCAATCGCGCGACCTCCATGCCGGAGAGCGAGGCTTGATGCGTGCCCATGCCCGCCGCGCCGGCGTCCGCTCCCGCATAGTACAGGCCGCGGACCGGCGAGATCACGCTCGGCTTCTTCTTGCCGCACTGGCCGACGATCTGTCCGAGCCCCACGCACTCGCCGCCTTGACCGGGGAGCACGCTGTCGCGCGAGAAGTCGCGGATCTCCTTCGGTCCCGAGTACTCCTTGCGCTCCACCGCCGCCCAGATCTGCGGATAGAAGCGCTGCATCTGCTCGTCCATCTTGGCCCAGATCGCGTTCATCTCCTTGGCCTCGGGATTGCCCGAGCACACGGTTCCCGCGACGAGGATCTGCTTGCCCGGAGGAGCCGCCTCGTCGTCGAAGAAGGAGTGGTTCACCATGAACAGCGACACCTCGTCGGGAACCCGGCCTTCCTTCATGCGAAGGAAGCGCTCCATGTTCCACCACGAGTCGTCGGAGTAGTAGGTGTAGATGCCGACGTCCATCACGGGACGGTTCAGGAAATAGCGGATGCTCGTGAAGCCCCAGCCCGGGATCAGGCTCTCGATGTAGCTCACATAGCTCGCATCGAAGTGCTCGCGGCCGACGAGCTTGAGCACCGTCGGCTGCAATCCCGCGCTGCTCACGACGACGGGCGCGCGGAACGTGCCCTTGGGCGTCACCACGCCGGTCACGGCGCCGTTCTCGACGAGGATCCTCTCGACGCGGTGATTGCGCAGGATCGTTCCGCCGTGGCGCTCGAACTCGCGCATGATGACCTTCGTGAGGAGCCCGAAACCGCCCTTGTACTGGCCGCCCCCGCCGCGGATGAGGATGTCCTTGAGGATGCGGATCTGCTCGGACGCAGCGACGAGATCGACCGGCTCGGCGAGCGAGGCATTCGCGTGGAACGCCATGTAGCTGTAGAGCTCGTAGGGGATGTCGAAGCGCTGCAGGTACTCGTGCATGGTGACGTCGTCGAGCTCGTCGAGCTTCTCCTCGGGCAGCGCCACCATCTGCGCCATGCACCCGACGACCTTCTCCTGGTCCTTCTGCTCGAGCCCCCACAGGCCGAAGAACCCGCTCGAATCCCCCAACCCCTGGGCTTGTTTCAGCGTGCGCGCCTGCTTCCAGTCGCGCCGGCGGTACGAGATCTGGAACGCCTCGCGGGGGTCGTTGGGCTCGAT
>CAZOTO010000081.1:0-14396 GCA_964582775.1 uncultured Myxococcales bacterium | reverse complement strand
AACACCTGCTGGATGCCGCGGTCGTCGATTGCGAGCAGGTCATCGAACGTGAACATCCGCTCGCGGATCATGTCGGCGATCTCCTCGTCCTGCTCGGAGATCGCCTCGAGGATCGTCGTCTCGTTGGACCGATCCATGTTCATGAAGATCTGCACGGCGAGATCGACGCCCGCCATCTCCTGCGACTGCGAGGCACCCTCGAAGCCGGCGATCTCTCGCTCGAGCGCGCGGTTGAGCTCTGCGATCATGTCCTCGGAGATCTTCTCCATGCGCGCGATGCGCATGACGACATCGATGCGAAGATCCTCCGGAAGCGCGAGCAGCACCTCTGCGGCCTGCAGGGCGGGAAGCTGGGAGAGCACGAGAGCGCAGGTCTGCGGATATTCGCGCGAGAGGATGCGGCCGATCACGCGTGGATCGATCTCGGCAAGGGTGTCCTCGATCTTGCCGATCTCGATGTCGGTGCGGCCGAAGATCGCACCGAGTCGCTCTTCGTCGAACGTGCTCCGGATCAGCGAGTCCACGCGGCGGTTCTGGGCGCCCGCGATGCCCGTCTTCCCGCCGAAGACGCGGCTCTTGAACTCGTGGGCGACCTCGCGAACCACCTCTTCCGAGGGCGTTCCCAGATCCATGTCCGCGCGGTTGATGCGCGCGAGATCCCGATCTCCGAGGTGACGCAGGACCTCCGTCGACACGTCCTCGTCGATCAGACGCAGCAGCAGTGCGACCTTGTGCGGTCCCGTGAGGCGCTTGCGTGCGCTTCGGCCTATTCGCGCAGCCATTGCTTCATCGTCTCCGCGACGGCCTTGGCGTGATCCTTGGTCACCGGGATGTGGATCTCGTCAGGGGCGATCGGTATCTCGGCGCCAACGGCCGGAGCACCCGCGGCGCCCGGAATCCCCGCATAGCCCTGCACGGTGGGCACACCGGCGCTGGTTGCCGGTGCGATGACGTTCCCCAGGGCGAGCTGGCGCAGCGCGGGGCGCAGCACGAAGAAGATCAGCAGGAGCACTCCGCCGAGCACCACGACGATCCGCGCAAGTCCCGGGAGGACGAGCAGCAGCTCGGGGCTTCGCCAGAAGGGAACCGGCGCGGCGCCGACATCACCGAGCGGCTGCCGGAACTGCAGGTTCTGCACGCTGATCCGATCGCCGCGCTCCTCGTCGAATCCCACGGCTCGCTTCACGATCTCGGAGATCTGTGCGATCTCCTCCGCACTGCGCGGCTGATACGCGGGTGCCTCGGGAGCCGACTCTTCCTCCGCATTCGACGGTGGATTCGCCTCGTAGCGACCATCGAGCAGCACCGCGACGGACAGCCGCTGGACCGATCCCATGGGCAGGACCGAGTGGCTCTTCGTGCGGCTCACGTCGAAGTTCACCGTCTCCCGGCTGATCTGCTCCGTCGAAGGAGACGTGGCCGCCGCTTCGGGGGCGAATCCGCCGGGAACGTTGCCCTGGGTTCCGGGGATGCCGTACGAGACGGGGCCCGGCTCGGATCGGGTCTCCTCGGTTCGCTGCTCGCTCAGCACGGTCGTCTCGTTGGGATGGATGCGGTCGTGCTGCTCCTCGACGCGGCGCCGATCGATCTCGGCGGAGACCGTGACGACCGACGTCCCGAGCCCGAGCGCAGCGTCGATCAGGTTCTGCGCTCGCTCCGTGAGCACTTTCTCGATGGAGCGCTGGACGTCGAGCGCATCCGCAGCAAGCGCGTCGTCCTCGCCGCCGCCGGGCCGTGCGAGCAGCTGGCCGCGCGCATCGACGAGGGTCACCTGGGCGGAGTCGAGCCCCTCCACGGATCCCGCGATCAGGTGCCGGATCCCGGCGGCTTCTGCAGGGGAGAGATCCCTTCCCTGCTTCAGGTTCAGCACCACGGCTGCCGTGGCCTTGGCCCGATCGCGCTGGAAGACCGCGCGATCGGGAAGGCTGATGTGCACGCGCGCGGAGTCGACCGATGCGAGCTTCGCGATCGTGCGGGAGAGCTCTCCCTCGAGTGCGCGGCGGAAGCGAACCTTCTCCTGGAACGGTGTGAGTCCCAGGCCGGAATCGTCGAACGTCTCGAAGCCGACGGGACCCGCGGAGGGCAAGCCACGGGAAGCGAGCTCGAGGCGAAGGTCGTACACGCGCTGCAGGGGAACCTGCACGGCGGTTCCGGCGTGCGTCAGCTGGAACGGAACATCCATCGCCCCCAGCTCGTCGAGGATGCGACGCGCATCCTCGGGAGACAGGTCGGAGTAGAGCGTGGCGTAGTCGGGCTGGCGAGCGATCGAGCCGAGCAGCGCAATCGTTCCGCCGACGATCAGGACGATCGACAATGCGGCAATGCGCTGGGCGGAGTTCAGGCCCTTCCAGAAGCCACCGATTCGCGCCAGGAATTTCGAGAGAGGATCCACGCTCGGTTCGTCCTACATCTGTGTCTGCAACAAGCGGTTGATGCCGTCGATCAGCCGGTTTCGGATCTCCATCGCCAACCGGAACGAGCCCTCGGCCTTGGACATCGCGACCATCGCTTCGTGGACCGATCCCGTTCCGTCCACGACCAGGGCCTTCGCTTCGCGCGCGGCATCGATCTGGTCCTGGTTCACCGCGTGCAGCGTTCGCGTCACCGCATCCGCGAAGCTCTCGCCGCCGCTGCGCTCCGGCGCGTCGACGCCCGTCGAGGCCAGCCGCGCGAGCTCTCCTCCGATTCCCTGGATCGCCATCAGCCAACCCTCCCGATGCGCAGCGCCCGCTGGACCATCTCGCGACCGATCGAGAGCACGGACAGGTTCGCCTCGTACGAGCGCCGGGCGTTCATCAGGTTCACCATCTCCTCGACGACGTTGACGTTGGGCGTGGCGACCATCCCGTTCTCGTCCGCATCCGGATGATTCGGGTCGAAGATCTGCCGTGGCGGCCGTTGATCGATGGCGATCCGGGGGACCCCGACCTCGCGGATCTGGCGAGACAGCCGGTCCTGGAACGCGCCCTGGAGGGGCTCTGCCGCGAGGACCGGATCCCTGCGCCGGTACGGGCCGCCCTCGGGCGTTCGGGTCGCATTCGCGTTGGCCAGGTTCTGCGAGGCGAGATCGACGCGAAGCCGCTCCGCCCGGAGAGCCGATGCGCTCACGCGCAGTGAGGTGAAGAAGCTCATCGGATCTCCCTCGCGACGCGGTTCAGATCCTTCCAGCGATCGTAGAGCTCGAACGCGGCCTGATAGAGCATGCGGTTCTCGGTGAGCCGCACGAATTCGTCGTCGAGCGAGACGTTGTTTCCGTCCAGGCGCGCGGGAGCGCGGGAGCGCGAGAGCTGTGCATCCAGGCCCTGCGTCTCGGTCGACTCCGAGAGGTGCCGGGGGTCCGAGGTTCGCGGTGCGAGCGTGGGCATCTGCTCGACCCGGGACTGGAGCACCAGATCGAATGCCTTGTACCCCGGTGTGTTTGCATTTGCGACGTTCGAGGCGAGGATGTCCTGTCGGCGATCGTGGTACCGAAGGGATCGCTCGAGCACGGCAGTCAGCGGATTGTCGATCACGGGCATGGCTCGCCTCCCTTGCGCGTTCGTCCGTCGTACGCGCGAGCAACGAACGTGCCGCGCAGCGTGCGGTGTCACCGCGGTCATCCGAAGACGGGCGCGGGCGTGCGTGTCAGGGCCGCCACGTCGAGCCGGCATCTCTTGCCCAGTCATGGCGCCACCGGAGAAAGCTGCCCAGCGATCGTGGTCCGGATGCGCTCGTTCGCCACGATGCGCCGATCGGTGGGCGCCGCCGTGGGCAGGCGGATCGCACGTGGCAGCGTCTCGGGCTCGTCCACCTGGTACTCGCGAATCTTGTTGCGCAGCGTGCGCAAGCTGATGCCGAGCTCTCGCGCAGCCTGCGTCCGATTCCCGTCGAGCCGGCGCAGTGTCTCGACGATCAGCCAGCGCTCCATCTCGCGAATCGTGCGAAACGGCGGCAGCGCCGTCGTCGCCGTTGGGCGCGTCACCGGTCCGGGATCGATGCTCGAGAAGGAGAGGTCCGACGGGCGGACGTCCCGCCCCGCACACGTCAGCACCAGGCGCTCGATCAGGTTCTCGAGCTCGCGGACGTTCCCGGGCCAGGCGTGCGCCTGGAGGATCGCCAGGGTGTCCGCGGGAAAGCGCGGTGTGCGGCGCCCCATCTGGACGTGACGATCGAGGAACAGATCGATGAGCCGCGCCAGATCCCCGCGCCGCTCGCGCAGCGGTTTGAGGCGGAGGGGGATGACGTTCAACCGGTAGAAGAGATCCTCGCGGAATCGGCCGGCACGCGCCTCCTCGATCAGGCTCCGGTTCGTGGTGGCGACGAGCCGGAAGTCCACGTTCACGGGGCGGCGCGCTCCGATGCGTTGCACCTGCTTCTCCTGCAGGGCGCGCAGCAGCTTCGCCTGCAGGCCGATCTCGAGCTCCCCGATCTCGTCGAGAAGAAGCGTCGAACCGTGCGCGAGCTCGAACTTCCCGATCGATCGCGATACCGCGCCGGTGAAAGCCCCTCGCTCGTGTCCGAAGAGCTCGCTCTCCAGCAGCCCCGGAGGCAAGGCGGCGCAGTTCACCGAGACCATCTCGCGGCTCCGGCGCGGCGAGCATTCGTGCACCAGGCGCGCGAGCAGCTCCTTGCCGGTGCCGCTCTCGCCCTCGATCAGGATCGTGGCGTCGCTTCCCGCGACCGAGCGCACCAGCTCCAGCATCTCGCGCATCTCCGGGTCCACCGTCACGAACGGGGATGGTTCGTCGACGCCGGCCGAGGCCGCTCCCGAGGCATCGAGGAGCCGATGCACGCTGCGCAGCAGGCTGTCGTACTCGAACGGAGATACCAGGTAGTCGGTCGCGCCCGCGCGAAGGGCGTCGACCGCAGCTCCGACGCTGCGATCGCGCGAAACGACGAGGGTCGGTACCCCATGCTCCTGTGCGGCGGCGGTGATGCTCCGCACGAGATCGCCGAGGGTGGTCGTCTCGATCACCAGCGCATCGAGCGCGGTCCTCGACAGCGCGTGCAACGCGGCATCCGGATGCGGAAACGGTTCGATCGGATGATCGCTCTGCTCGAGCGCAGTCTGTACGCGGCGTTGCTGTGCGAGATCCAGGACTCCGATCATTCTTCGTCTCTCTCCGTGATTCGAGGGGCTCGTGCGAGAGCTTCGCGCTGGGCGCGAATCGCACGAAGGTCGGCGATCAGGCGGTCGAGGGCCGTCATCGTGGCGGCGCTTCGCGCGAAGATTCCCTCCCCTTCGAGCGCGAACGGGGCTTGCGGGTCTTGCTCCAGGTACGCGAGCGCCTCGGCCCACCACGGATCCATCGGGGGGCGCGCGAGCGCGAGCGCGTCGCCCGTGATCGTTTTGCCTTCACCGCCTCGTGTGAGCCGGCGCAGGGCGACGAGGCCGAGCTTGCGCAGGGGATCGTGGGCGAGCGGTCCCTCCTGGGTCTGCGTCAGGCCGCGCAGCAGATGCAGACGAGCGAGTCCGCGATCTCCCGCGACGGCTTCGAGCTCTCCCTGTCGCAGGAGAACGGGACCGACCAGGCGGGGCTCTGCGAGGGTTTGCTGGGCCCGTTCATAGGTGGTGATGGCTCGGGAAAGATCGCCTCGCCGTACCCACTCCTCCGCAGCGAGGGCGGCGAGGGCGAGGGCGAAGGGGCCGGCGGTCTCGCGGTCGGCGAGTGCGAGCACTCGCTCCGGCTTCTCGCGGTCGCTTCCCATCTCGCGCATGCACGTCACCTGGCGCCACGATCCGATGCCCTGTCGCACGGGTCTCTTCTCGCGGGACGCGAGCGCCCGCGCCCAGCGCGCACACGCCGGAAGCCGGCCGGCGCGGGAGAAGCTCTCGACGGCGAGGAGCAGGACGTTCTCCTCCACCTGTTCGGGGCGCAGGTAGCCCTGCGCATCGTCGAGGAGGAGCCCTTCGGGGGCGTCGTTCGAGGTGGCGGCGTGCGCGAGTCCCTGCGCGAGGCGCGCGGTGAGGTCGTCGTGGGCCAGCCGGCGCACCGGACCGAGCGGCAGCGTCACCGAGAGGGCTCCCAGGCGGTGCCCGACACTCGCGCGTGTATCTCCGGGAGCGGGCAGGATGCCGATCCGGTAGGACAGGAGGCCGAACTCGGCCGCCGTGGGGGCGATCGTGACCATCTGCGCCGCCCCTGGCGGCAGCGACAGCGACCCGGTTCCCGCGAGGTGATCGCTCTCGATCGCCTCGACGGCGGCAATGGCGGCGACGCGCGAGCGGGGGAGGATCCGTGGGACGCGGGCCGCTCGGATCGCGGCCTCCTTGTAGCGGCCGAGTTCTCGATAGGCGCGCGCGAGCACGAGCGTGGCCACGCCCTGGATCGGCCTCTCGAGATCCTCGCGCGCGAGCACGGGCTCGAGCATGGCTACGGCCTCGTCGGCACGGCCCGTCTCGCAGAGCGCGAACGCCAGGCGCGTGGCGAGCAGCGGCTCGACCGATGCCGCGTCGCGTGGATCGCCGATCACCCGGCGATACAGCTCGATGGCCTCGGTCCAGCGATGGCGCATGGCGAGGCTGTCCGCGTGGCGACGCTGGGCCCACGCCAGGCTCTCCTCGTCGAGCGAGGCGAGATCCAGGCGAGCCAGCGTTTCGATGGCCTGCGTGGGCTCGTGGCGCAGGTAGCTCGCCTCGGCGAAGGCGGCGCGTGCGGCCGAGGCGAACGGTTCGGGCACCGTGGGGTCCATCGCGAGCTCGCGCAGGGACTCCGTCGCCTCGAGCAGGAAGCGGATCTCGAGATAGAGCTCCCCGATGCGAAGCCGCGCGCGCAGCCGCTGCTGCGGCGCACCCTCGAGCCGCATCGCCTGGCGATACAGATCGATCGTGGCCAAGCGGTACAGGGGATGGGAGCCCGTGGTGAGCTCGTCGAGGATCTGCGCGCGCAGATGCTGCGCGGGAGCGTCCGTTGCGAGCTCGGGGGCTCGCAGCAGGGCGAGCGCTTCCTCGGATCGTCCCGCGGCGTAGGCGCGCGCAGCCTCGAGGGCCGCGTCCGTGATCCCATCCGCGACGATCGGGATGCGTGCGACGGGCGGAAGGAACGCGCGCTCCTCGAGGGCGGACATGCGATCCCGCTGGATCTGGTCCAGGATCCGCGCGAACGCCTGGGGGTCGAGGACCGGAAGGGACTCCGCCGCCCGTGCGACCTCGGTCTGCACGAGCTCGGTCTCGACGTAGCGCTCGAAGCGGGCCTGCCATACAGAGGAATCCGCGACGACAGGCAAAGGGGCGTCCCCGGCACGGACGGGCAGGGCGAGGATGCAGACGGCGGCTGCCGCTGCGACTCGTGCCGTGCAGCTTCTACCCGTGCGGTGGATTTCGTCCTGGGCAATCACTGCCGGGCTTCAGTGCAACGGGTATGCCTCGCCCGGGGGCCTGGCGAAGCTGTGCACTGCTGGCGACTCGTGGGCACGAACGGACAGGGAAAGAGTGTCCCCAGGGGCAGCTTCTACCGACGGAATCCCGTCGCCCGGTGGATTCTGCCGACGGGTTTCCGTCGCCCTCGGAGCCTCTCCGCGTCGCGAAGCGCCTCCGTCGAATCTCCCTCGGCGCGCCACCGCGATGCCACGCGCGGCGCCGATCCTCCCCCGCATGATCCATCGAGACGAGCTCCGGCAGAGCAGCGATTGGATGGGCCGACTGGCCCGGCACTACGAGTGGATGAGGGACACCCATCCCGACTACCGCCTCATGATCGTGTTCGACATCGACGGCACGATCCTCGACATGCGTCAGCCCATCCTTCGGCTGCTGCGCGAGTACGATCGCGCGCACGACACGCAGTGGTTCCACGACGTCGGACTGGCAGACATCCACGAGCACGAGAATCGCATCGACGACCTGTTGGAGCGTCTCGGCGTCGATCCGGACGAGCGGCCGCGATTCCGAGGCTTCTACGATGCGCGGCTGTGGCGGCCATCGACGATGCTCGACGCCCATCGCCCGTTCCAGGGTGTGCTCGAGGTCATCCGCTGGTTCCAGATCCAACCGCGCACGGCCGTCGGGCTCAACACGGGCCGGCCCGAATCTCTGCGCGTCGAGACCCTGCGGGCGCTGAACGCGCTCGCGTTCGAATGGAAGGTCCAGTTCTCGACGAAGCTGCTCGCGATGAACCAGGGATCTGCCGGCTCCTCCGTTCGCGACGCGAAGATCCGGGGTCTGCGCGAGCTGCAACAGGCGGGCTACCGCATCTTTGCCTACGTCGACAACGAGCCCGAGAACCTGGCGGCCGCGGCCGGAATCGATCCCGAAGGGGAGATCCTGTTGCTCCACGCCGACACGATCTTCGAATCGCGCCGGGATACGCTCCCGAAGTCCGCCGTGAGTGGACGGACCTACGAGCTTCGCTCCCTCGTGCGCGATCGCACGTTGCCCTCCCACATCGAGCTCGTCTGGCGGGGAGTGAACGACTCCGGCCGTCTCCAGGAGTTCCTCGCCTCGCGCATCCGTTGGGCCGAGGTGGATGTTCGCATCGATCTCGCGACGGACTCGCTCGTCGTCCATCCCGACCCGATCGATCCCGGTGCGCCCCTCTCCGGACGGCACGTGCTCGCTCTCGACGAGGTGCTCGAGGCGATCGTCGAGGAGGGACGCGGCATCAAGCTGTCGCTTCGCGAAGGCGGTGGAATCGTGGATCGCGTGCTCGAGCGAATCGATCATCATGGCTTCGAGTGCGAGGACCTGTGGTTCTCGAGCGAGATCGAGACCCTGAGCGAAAAGGGATTTCGCGATCTGCGGGCGCGCTATCCGCGCTCCGTGATCGACTGCCCGATCGACTTCCTGGCGCCCATGCTCGACTCCCTCCCGTATCGCGCACGACCGGTGGTCGATGAGATGGCGTCCTGGGGAATCGACCGCTTCTCGCTCGGGTGGAGCCAACCCCATCTCTCCCGTGCGATGGACCGCTTGGCACAGTGGGGCTACGCCTCGAACCTGCACGGCGTGCCCGATCTCGAAGCGTTCCTGCGAGCGGCGATCCTCCTTCCTCGCTCGATCACGTGCGACTTCGATCTTGCGGGCGAAGCCGTGCGTGGGAAGCTGCGGCCCGGGGATCCGGCACAGCGATGACGCTGCGCCGGATCCGAGGACATTCTAGGCTCGCGTGATGCGGTGCCGGCGCAGGGCCGTCGCGCCCAACGCCGAGAGGACGAGCCCCATCGCCGATGGCTCCGGAACCGGTACGGCGATCGGATCGATCCCTGCGACGTGAACGATCAGATCATCGAAGAGAGTCTCACCGTCCTCGCACAGGAACATCTCGAACACCAGCCATGCCTCGCTCGTTGCGAACGGCCCCCCGGCCCACTGCGGCGAGAGCTGGAGCCAGGACTCTCCATCGCCCTCGAAGAGCCGCGCATGCTCTTCCTCGCCCGGATTGCGCTCGTCCTCGGAGAAGAGGAGCGCGCCGCCCGATGCGAATGCGAAGAACCCGAAGCCACCTGCGAAGGGGCTGTCGGCGGCCAGGACGTAGGTCTTGCGCGTGAGCGGCTCGCTCTTCCCGCCGAAGATCCACTTCCTGTGGCTCGGATCCTCGAGGCTGTAGATGCCGAAGTCCGTCCACGAGCGGTCGGATCCACCACCGTGGACCAACGTGAACACGAGGGTCGACGCGGAGGTGACCCGTGCCGTCTGCGCAGGGCTCGGCGTCCACGAGGGATCGATCCACTCGGCGAGGACGCCCGGATCGAGACCCGGCTCGCACCCATGCGCCTCGCCGCTGCCGCAGCCGTCATCGACGCCCATCCCTCGTGAGGATCCGGGGGCGAAAAGGAACAAAACGATCAGAATCAGTGTAGGAATCGTGTGCATGGCTCCTCCTCCATGTAAAGCCACCGTTGTGTGTACCTGCACATCGCGTCGGTATGACAACGGATCGGTGACGATTGGGAGCAGAACGCGCGTGACGATCGAGTCGGAGCCGCGAGCGGCGCATCTGCGCGCACACGTGGGGGATGCGTGGACCGCGCGGGCGATCCGGACGGGATGCGGTGTCAGAGACTGCGAAGGACTGCGCGCGAGCGATCCGGTCCAGGATCGGTGCAGAGGCGGTACCCGACTCCGCGCACGGTCTCGATCTCGAGGGACGCGAGGGCGAGCTTGCGACGCAGACTCTTCACGTGCGTGTCGACGACACGTGCGGTCGGCGTCTCCCATGGGTTCCATGCACCCGCGAGGATCTCATGCCGCGAGAAGACGCGACCGGGGCGCTCCAGGAGCATGACCAGGATTGCCAACTCCTTCGAGGTGAGCGCGATGGGGACGTCTCCCACGCGGATCTCCTGACGCGTGGGATCGACCACGAGCGCACCGTAGGACATGCACGCCGTCGTGGCGCGAGTGGGTTCGCGATCGCGGTGCGCCCGGCGCACGAGCGCGTGCGCGCGGAGCGCAAGCTCGCGCGGATAGAAGGGAATTGCCAGCACGTCGTCGGCGCCGGATTCGAAGGCGATGATCCGGTCCATCTCCGAAAGCGTGTTCGCCAGGACCAGGATCGGGATCTCGGAAGCGCCGATCTCCCGGCGGATCGTGAGGCAGAGCGCGAATCCAGACTGCTCGCGCAGGAACATGCTCAGCACGACGACGTGTGCCGATTCCGCGAGTCGCGCCTCGATCGATTCGCGTGTGGGTTCACTGAGAACGACGGTGAAGCCACCGCTGCGAAGGGCTTCGCACACGGACTCCTCCAGCGATACGTCGTCCACTATGACCAACGCGGTATGCACTGCGAGGTGTCTACGCCACTACCGTGACGATTCGAAGGCGATCGGGAAAAGAAACGTAGACGCGTGTGATGGCGGCTGCGTGCGCGGGCCTTGCCAAAGACTTCGACCGAGCGCATCGGACGCGAGCGAGGCGCTCGTTTCACGATGGAAACGATCGCGTGACAAGTTCGTGAAGATGAGCGTGGAGCGCCGGAATCCGATCGAAGTCGATCGTGTGCATGGATATACTGCGCGCCGTTCGATCCCTTCGCGACCTTCGCCGCTGCGGTGATGTGGGTTGCAGGGGGGCGGTAACGGAGGACTTCGCCTCATGGCTCGTACCCACACGAGGACGCGGAATCGACGCGTCCTCCTCTCCATGGCTGCAGTGATCGTCACGGCGGTTCCCCTCGCAGCGCAGGCGCAGGATCGCGTCGATCCGTTCCGCGCGAAGATGGAGAAGTGGGTCGAGGTCCGGAAGCTGCTGTCGGAGGAGAGATCCGCCTGGGAGAGCGAGCAGCAGATGCTGCGGGCGAGCCGGGATCTTCTGGTGCAGGAGAAGAAGGCGCTCACGGAGCAGATCTCCGAGCTGCAGGGCTCTGCCACCGTGGCGGACAACGAGCGCAACGAGCTGCTGTTGCGCCGCGGTGAGCTGCAGCGTGCGGACCGTGCACTGGACGAGCGGATTCGTGAGTTCGAAAAGGAGGTCCTGGCGCTCGCCCCACTCCTTCCGCAGCCCCTGCAGAGCAAGCTGCAGCTTCTTCTCGTGCAGATCCCCGAGAGCCCCGAGGAGTCCGATCTCTCCGTGGGGCAGCGACTCATGAACGTGCTCGGCGTGCTCGCACAGGCCGAGAAGTTCAACGCAACCGCGACGCTGGTGGGCGAGACGCGCAAGGTGGGTGGCGAGCAGGAGGTGCAGGTTCGAACGCTGTACTGGGGTCTCGGCCAGGCCGTCTACGCGGCGGCGCAGGGGGACGTGGCGGGAATCGGCCGTCCCGGCCCGGAAGGCTGGGAGTTCGCGGACGATCCGGGTCTCGTCCCGGACGCGCGCCATCTGCTCGACCTGTACGAGGGAAACGTCGACGCCATCGACTTCGTGAAGATTCCGGCGGAAGTCCGCTAGCGGAATCGAACTGCCCGACGAGGACCATGACCTCCATGAAGATCCGACTCCTGATCCCGATGTGGCTCGCCATCCTGGTGGGGCCGTCTTTCGTGACCGCGCAGAGCTTCGATGGGGCTCGCGAGGAAATGGATCGCAAGCTCGAGAAGTCCCTCTCCGAGCTCTCCGATCTGCACAACCGCATCTCGAAGGAGAAGATCCCGCTCTCCGAGGCCGTGGCGCGTTTGGAGAAGGAGGTGGTCTCCCTGCGCCGGGAGCGCGATCGCCTGCTCGAAGGGCGCGACAGCCGCACGATCGACCTCACGTCGCTGCGAAAGGAAGTCGAGTCGCTCGATGGGCACGAGGGTTTCGTCCACAGCCGTCTCAACGAGTTCGTACGCGATCTGGAGGGTCGGCTGGACATCAGTGAGCTCGCGCGATACGAGGAGCTCACCTCTGCTGCGAGATTGGCGGACAAGAATGCGGGTCTCGATGCCGACGGCAAGCGTGAAGCCAAGCTCGCGGTCGTCGATGCAGCCCTCGACCGATTGCGCGCGCAGATCGGCGGCCACGTCTATCCCGGAGAAGCGCTGAGCCCGCAGGGGATCCTCACGCGCGGACGATTCATCGCCTTCGGACCGACGGTGTTCTATGCGAGCGATGACGGATCGGTCGCGGGGATCGTCGAGAACCAGATCAATGCGGCGGATCCGGTCGTCGTGGAGCTCCCGGGCGGTCTGGGGGCGGAGCTCCCGGCTGTCGCGGCCGAGAACAAGGGACTGCTCCCCCTCGATGCGACCCTCGGCAAGGCGCTCAAACGGGAGAAGGCCCGGAAGTCGCTCGGCCAGTACATCCGGGAAGGCGGCATGATCGGGTACGTGATCATCGTGCTCGGCGCGGCTGCGCTCGTGCTCACGCTCTTCAAGGCGTCGGAGATCCTGCGCTTCCGCACGACGACGGTCGAGCAGATGGACCGCATCCTTGAGGCGCTGGCCAACGGCCATCGCGAGGCGGCGATGCAGGATGCACGACGGATCGAGGGAGTCGCCGGCGAGCTTCTCGCCACGGGGGTGGAGCACTCCGACGAGAAGCGCGGAGTCCTCGAGGAGCTGCTGTTCGAGAAGATCCTCGGCGTTCGTCCGATGCTCGAGCGATTCCTCCCATTCCTCGCGGTGACGGCCGGCGTGGCCCCCTTGCTCGGTCTGCTGGGGACGGTGACGGGCATGATCAAGACCT
This sequence comes from uncultured Myxococcales bacterium, assembly GCA_964582775.1. Lineage (GTDB taxonomy): Bacteria > Myxococcota_A > UBA9160 > SZUA-336 > SZUA-336 > CAZOTO01. The sequence continues at coordinate 1,375 of CAZOTO010000081.1, read as the reverse complement.
TCCAGCTCATCACGATCTTCGGCACCGGCGATGCGAAGAGCCTCTCGTCGGGCATCTCCGAGGCGCTGGTGACCACCGCGCTCGGTCTGATCGTGGCGATACCGGTGCTCGTGCTGCACGGAATGCTGTCGCGGATGGCGAAGCAGCGTCTGGGTGCGCTGGAGCAGCTCTCGGTGGCGTTCGTGAATGGGGTCATGGGCATCCGGCAGAGCGCACGGTGACGGTCGGAGGGCGAGGCAGAAGGCAATGATCGAGCAGATCTGGCGCATCTGGCTGAGCGGGGGATGGGTGATGCTCCCCCTGTTCGTGCTTGCCGTCGCCCTGTACACGCAGGCGTATCAGCTCGTGATGTACGTGCGAAGGACGGAGCTCGCGGCCGGTGACGATCTGGAGTGGTGGAGGTGGGTGCGCTCTCCCGACACCGCAGAGGGACGCGTGGCCGAGATCGTTCGATACACGCAGTCCGGCGTGAGCTCCGCCAAGCAGATTCGCAACCGCTTCGACGAAGTACGGCAGGCGATCGTTGCGCCTCTCGACCGCCGGACTCGGTTCGTGGGCTCCCTCGTCGCCACGGCACCGCTCCTGGGCCTGCTCGGAACGGTCCTGGGCATGCTCCAGACGTTCTTCGGCATCTCCACCAGTGGGGGAACGGAGACGGCGGGCGTCGTCGCGTCGGGAATCTCGGAGGCGCTCGTGACCACGCAGGCGGGGCTCACGGTCGCGCTCCCGGGTCTGTTCGCGGTGATGGTGATCCAGCGCAGGAAGCACCAGATCGAGGCAAAGATCGCGCGGCTGGAGAGCTTGACGCTCACGCACTTGAAGTTCGAATAGCCGGAGGAAGAGCGCCCGGATGGCGAGACAAAGCCTGATACAGGAAGAGGATGCAACGGAGATCAATTTGTCTCCGATGATCGACTGCATCTTCATCCTGCTGATCTTCTTCATCGTGACGACGGTCTTCGTGGAGGAGAAGGGTCTCGAGGTGAACAAGCCCGATGCCGCCGCCTCTGCTGCGCTCGATCCCGGGCAGAACGTGGCCTTCGAGATCTCTCCGGACGACAAGATCCACTTCCGAGGCAGGGAGATCCCGCTGGCCGAGGTGACGAGCCGCGTGCGGGAGAGCACGGGGAAGTCGCCCGATGCCCGTGTCGTCATCCGGGCCCACGAGAAGGCGAGCCACGGCATCTTCGTTCACGTATGGGACGCGGCGAAGCAGGGCGGAGCATCGACGCTCAGCTTCACGACGACGAACTAGGTGTAGCCATGGCCATGCGAAGCATCTCCAACGAACCCGATGCAGCGACCGAGATCAATCTATCCCCGATGATCGACTGCATCTTCATCCTGCTGATCTTCTTCATCGTGACGACGGTCT
>CAZOTO010000080.1:0-14662 GCA_964582775.1 uncultured Myxococcales bacterium | reverse complement strand
CCGATCCGAGCGTCGGGCTCGTGCCGGGGGAGCGCGTGATCTCCGAGGCCATCGCCTGGCGCGTGCTCGACATGATGCACGCGGCCGTCGCCGACGGAACCGGGCGGCTCGCCGCGCTTCCGCACCACTCCGTCGCCGGCAAGACCGGAACCGCACAGAAGGTGGTGGACGGCAGCTACTCGCAGGATCACTACGTGGCGTCGTTCGCCGGAGTGGTTCCCGTGGAGGACCCACGACTCGTCGTCGTGGTGTTGATCGACGAGCCGGTCGAGGTGCACACGGGCGGGCTCGTCGCAGCGCCCGTGTTCCGCGAGCTCGCGAGCTACGCCATGGACCAGCTCGGCGTCCCGGCGAGCGCTCCCCTCGTCGCGGCGGGAGGGGTCGCACGATGAGGGCCACGCTGCGCGAGCTCGTGCACGGCCTCGACGCGCGTATCGAGGGTTTCGCGGACGCGAGCGTGCGCGCCATCTGTTACGACTCGCGCCGCGTGCGCGAGGGATCGCTCTTCGCCGCGCTGCGCGGTCACACGAGCGACGGCCATCGCTTCGTCCCCGATGCCGTGGCGGCCGGCGCCAGCGCGCTGCTCGTCGAGGAGGAGCCCCCGGCGCTGCCGGCGCACGTCGGCGCGGCGATCGTGCCGAGCACGCGCGCAGCCCTGCCCGAGGTCGCGGCGCGCTTCTTCGGCCGGCCCGCGGATCACCTGCGCCTCGTCGGAGTGACGGGTACGAACGGCAAGAGCAGCACCGTGCGGATGATCGAGTCGATCCTCACGAGCGCAGGCATCGCCGCGGGCAGCATCGGGACGATCAGCGTGCGCGGACCCGGCTTCGAGGAGCCCGCGGGCCTCACCACGCCCGAGAGCGTAGACCTGCAGCAGATGCTGGCGAGGATGCGCGACGCGGGCGCACGCACGGTCGCCCTCGAGGTCTCCTCGCACAGCCTCGCCCTCGGTCGCGTGCGCACGCTGCGCTTCGCTGCGGCGGTCTACACACATCTAAGTCAAGACCATCTCGACTTCCACGCGGACATGGACGACTACGCGCAGGCGAAGGCGCTGCTCTTCGGCCCCGAGTACCTGGCCGGCCCCGCGGTGCTCAACGAGCGCGATGCCCGCACGCCCGAGCTCGCCCGGCGCGTGCGCGCGGCGGGCCAGCGCGTGATCACCTACGGCCGCGGGACGGCGAGCCGCGCAGAGGTGCGAACGCGCGAGGAGCGCATCGCCCTGGCGGGCTCGCGCCTGGGGGTGGAGCACGAGGGCCGAAGGCACGAGGTCGAGCTCGCGCTGCCCGGCGACTTCCAGGTAGAGAATGCGCTCGCCGCGATCGCGGCAGCGCTCGCGCTCGGCATCGACTGGGAGGCGATCCGCCGCGGGCTCGCGAGCTGCCCACAGGTGCCCGGCCGCCTGGAGCGCGTGCGCACGCGCGACGACGATCCCGTCGTCCTCGTCGACTACGCGCACACGCCGGATGCCCTCGACCGCGTGCTCGGCTCGATCCGCCCCCTCGTCCGCGGCCGCTTGCTCACCGTGTTCGGGTGCGGGGGCGATCGGGACCCATCGAAACGCGCGCCCATGGCCCGCGCCGCCTGCGCACACAGCGACATCGCGGTGGCGACGAGCGACAACCCCCGCACCGAGGATCCCGACGCCATCCTGCGCGAGGTCGCCACCGGGCTTTCCGGCGCCTACGAGGTCATCGCGGACCGCCGCGCGGCGATCCGCCGCGCGATCGATCTCGCACGCGAGGACGACGTCGTCGTGATTGCCGGCAAGGGACACGAGGACTACCAGATCGTGGGCCGCGAGAAGCGTCCCTTCGACGACCGCGAAGAGGCACGCAAGGCGCTCGCGCTGCGCGCCGAGCGGAGGTCGCGCCCATGAGCTGGACCACGGGCGAGATCGCCGCGCTGTGCGACGGGCAGCTGCGAGGGGATTCGGGCGTGCGCATCGCGGGCGTCTCGACGGACACGCGCGCGATCGGTGCGGGCGATCTCTTCGTCGCGATCGCGGGCGATCGCTTCGACGGGCACGACTTCGTCGCGGAGGCCGCCGCACACGGCGCCACCGCCGCACTCGTCTCGCGGATCCCCTCATCCGCCGCGGATCTGCCACTCGTCGTCGTCGAGGACACGATCGCAGCCCTCGGCCGCTTCGCCGCCCGCCATCGCGAGCGCTTCGGCGGCCCCGTCGTCGCCATCACCGGCTCGAACGGCAAGACGACCACGAAGGAGATGTGCAGCGCGATCCTCGAGGCGGCGGGACTCCGCGTCCACCGCACACGCGGCAACCTGAACAACCACATCGGCCTGCCGATCACGGTGCTCGGCGCCGGCCCCGGGCACGATGTGCTCGTCGTCGAGCTCGGCATGAACCATCCCGGCGAGATCGACGCGATCGCGCGCATCGCCTCGCCCACCGTCGGCGCGATCACGAACGTGGCCCCGGCGCACCTCGGGCCCATGGGCTCGATCGAAGCCATCGCCCGGGCGAAGGGGGAGCTCTTCGATCGGTTGCGTCCGGACGGAGTCGCCATCGTGAACGTGGACGATGCGCACTGCGTCGCGCAGTCCGTGCGCTTTGCCGGGCGCAAGCTGCTCTTCGGCGCGGCGCCGCGAGCGCAGATCCGCGTGCGCGACGTCGAGACCGCTCCACGCTCCGTGCGGTTCGCGCTCGACACTGCGCAGGGCACTGCGCGCGTCGCAATCCCGCGCCCGGGGCTGCACCTCGCCAGCAACGGCGCCTGCGCGGCGGCCGCGGCCCTCGCCACGGAACGGCTCGGCGACCGCGCGCTCGACGCCATTCGCGAAGGGCTCGCACGCTTTCACGGAACGCCGGGGCGGCTCGAGCCGATCGAGACCGCGCGCGGCGTCCTGGTGCTCGATGACTCCTACAACGCGAATCCCGCCTCGGCGAAGGCGGCGCTGCGCGCGCTCGTTGCGGCCGCAACGAAGGGGCGCGCCGTGGCCGTGCTCGGCGACATGCTCGAGCTCGGCCCCGACGAGGCGGCGCTGCACGCCGAAGTCGGACGCGCCGTGGCCGAGTCCGGCGTCGCCGTGCTCGTCGCGGTCGGCCCCCGTTGCGCGCACACCGCACGCGCCGCCCGCGCGGCGGGCGTTCCCGAGGTCGTCGAGCTCCCCGACTCCGAAGAGGCCGCGCGGCGCGTGCCCGCCCTCGTGCGCGAGGGCGACGTCGCGCTGGTGAAGGGCTCGCGCGGTATGCGCATGGAGCGCGTGGTCGCCGCGCTCGAGGGACGTTCCTGATGCTGTACCACCTGTTCTACGAGCTGCTGTCGAGCGAGATCTCGGGCTTCAACGTCTTCCGCTACCTCACCTTCCGCTCCGTGGGAGCGGCGCTCACGGCGCTTCTCATCTCCTTCGTCGTCGGTCCCACGCTGATCCGCCTGCTCGAGGAACGGCAGGTCGGGCAGACGATTCGCAAGGACACCCCGGACCGACACCAGACGAAGGCGGGCACGCCCACGATGGGCGGCGTGCTGATCCTGGTCGCCGTCGTGTCGAGCACGCTGCTGTGGGCGGAGTGGACGAACCCCTTCGTGTGGATCGTGCTCGGCGTGACGGTCGGTCTCGGGCTGGTGGGATTCGCCGACGACTACCTCAAGGCGATCCGCAAGAATCCCGAGGGCATTCGCGCGCGCACGAAGTTCCGCTGGCAGATGCTGATCGCGAGCGTCGCCGCCATCGGGATCTACCAGATCCCCGGCTTCGACACCGAGATCTCGCTGCCCCTGCTCAAGGGCTTCCACCCCGCCATCGGCTGGGCGTACATCCCCCTCGCCGTGCTCTTCGTGGTGGGCTTCTCCAACGCGGTGAATCTCACCGATGGGCTCGATGGACTCGCCATCGGCCCCACACTGATCGCCGCCGGCGTCATGGGCCTGTTCGCCTACGTCGTCGGCCATCGCGTGATCGCCGACTATCTGGAGCTGAAGTACGTGGCGGGTGCGGGAACGCTCGCGATCTTCTGCGCCTCGCTGGTGGGTGCGGGGCTGGGGTTCCTGTGGTTCAACACGTACCCGGCGTCGGTGTTCATGGGCGATACCGGCTCGCTCGCGCTCGGTGGGGCCCTGTCGACGGTCGCGGTGCTCATCCGCCAGGAGCTCGTGCTCATCATCGCGGGCGGCGTCTTCCTGGTGGAGATGTTCTCGGTGATGATCCAGGTGGGCTCGTTCAAGCTGCGGGGCAAGCGCGTGTTCCGCATGGCGCCGATCCACCACCACTACGAGCTTCGCGGCTGGCCGGAGCCGCAGATCATCGTCCGGTTCTGGATCATCTCGGTGATCCTCGCGCTCGTCTCCCTCTCCCTGTTGAAGCTGCGATGAACGAAACGGGTCGACACATCCTGGTGCTGGGGCTCGGCCGCTCGGGACGAGCGGCGGTGGAGCTCCTGCTGCGCGAAGGCGCGCGCGTGTCGGCCTACGATCGCAACCCCGGTGCCTTCGAGGGGATCGACGGGCGCGTGGAGAGACTCGGCGGCGCTGCGCTGCCCCCGCTCCGCGGCTACGACGCGATCGTCGCGAGCCCGGGTGTGCCGGTCCCCGAAGGCATCCAGGTGATTCCCGAGGTGGATCTCGCGGCCGGGCACCTCCACGCGCCGATCGTCGGTGTCACCGGCTCGAACGGCAAGAGCACCGTCACCACGTTGGTCGGCGAGATGCTGCGAGCGAGCGGCTTCGAGACCGCCGTCGGTGGGAACCTCGGCACGCCGCTCTGCGCGTTCGCCGACCGGCCCGCGGACCGCATCGTCGCGGAGCTGTCGAGCTTCCAGCTCGAACGCGCCGAGCGGCTGCGCGCGCACGTAGCGGTTCTGCTCAACCTGGCACCCGATCACCTGGACCGGCACGGAAGCGTCGAAGCCTACGGGCGCGCGAAAGCCCGGCTCGCCGATCTGCAGCACGCGGACGACGTGCTCGTGGCGAATCTCGACGACGCCTGGGCACGCGACGTCGCACGCCGCGCACCCGCGCGCGTGCACGGCGTGAGCGCGGAGCGCCGCCTCGAGACGGGCGCATTCGTCGACGGCGCCGACCTCGTCGTGGCACGCGACGGCGGGGTGAGGCTGCGCATCGCCCTTGCCGGGATCGCGCGGCCCGCGCGTACGCCCGTCGCGAATGCGCTCGCCGCGAGCGCCGCCGCCCTGGCCGCGGGCGCCACGCCCGAAGCGGTACACGCGGTGCTCGCGCGCTTCGAGGGGCTGCCGCATCGCGCACGCGAGGTCTGCGTCCGTGCCGGCGTGCGCTACGTCGATGATTCGAAGGCGACGAACCCCGCGGCCGCCGCGGCCTGTCTGGGCGCGCAGGATGGCCCCGTCGTCTGGATCGCGGGCGGACGCAACAAGGGGCTCTCCTTCGACGAGCTCCTCGTGCCCGCCCGCCGCGCCCGCGCGCTCGTCGCCTATGGCGAGTCGGCACAGGATCTGGCGTACGCGCTCCAGGGCGCCACCGAGATCCTCGTGACCGGAACGCTCGCCGAGGCCGTCGCCGCGGCGGCGCGGCTCGCACGGCCAGGTGACACCGTTCTGCTGTCGCCCGCCTGCGCGAGCTTCGATCAGTTCCGCGACTTCGAGGAGCGCGGCGAGCGCTTCACCGAGCTCGCCCGTGCGCTCCCCGACGCCGGGAACGCACGTGCATCGGGCTCCCGCGAGGAGGGCGCCCGATGCTGAGCCGGCTCGGGACACCGCAGCTCCTCGTCGCGGCGCTGCTTCTGCTCGGCGGCGGTCTCGTGATGGTCTTCAGCGCGAGCGCCGTACGTGCGGCGGTCGTGTACGGCTCGAGCACGACCTACCTGCTGCGGCAGCTCGCTGCCCTCGCCATCGGCGCGCTCGCAGCCCTCACCGCATCGCGAATCCCGTGCGCGTGGATCGAGCGACTCGCGTACGCCGGTTGGGCGGCCTCCGTCCTGCTCATCCTCGCCACGTTCACCCCGCTCGGCCTCGAGGAAAACGGCGCGCGGCGCTGGTTGGCCGCCGGGCCGATCGTCTTCCAGCCCCTCGAACCCGCCAAGCTCGGCGTGATCCTCGCACTGGCGCGGTGGCTGGCGAGCCAGCAGCACCGCATGGACGACTTCCGCGCGAGCATCGTCGTGCCGGGCCTGCTCGCCGGGATTCCCGCGGGACTGCTCCTGCTGCAACCCGACTTCGGCGGCGCCGTGCTCCTCCTCGCCTTCACCGGAATTCTCGTCTTCGCGGCCGGTGCGCGGCTCGATCACCTGGGAGCGACGGCGCTCGCCGCCATCCCCGTGGTCGTCGCCGTCGGCTTCCACGAGCGCTATCGCGTGCTGCGCTTCCTGAGCTTCCTCGATCCCTGGGCGGACCCGCGCGGCGCCGGCTACCAGATCGTGCAGTCACAGATCGCCTTCGGTGCAGGCGGCCTCACCGGGGTGGGCTTCGGCGCGAGCCAGCAGAAGCTCGGCTACCTGCCCGAAGCACACACCGACTTCATCCTGTCGGTGATCGGGGAAGAGACCGGGCTCGTGGGCGTCGTCGCCGTGCTCGTCTGCTTCGCGCTCGTCGGGCTCGCCGCCCTCGGCATCGCGAGCCGCGCGAAAGGCGCCTTCGCCACGCTGCTCGCGATCGGCGCGAGCCTTCCCCTGTGGATGCAGGCGTTGGTGAATGCCGGCGTGGCCATGGGCGTGCTGCCGACGAAGGGCACGACGCTTCCCTTCCTCTCCTACGGGGGCTCGTCGCTGGTGACGAGCCTCGTGGCCTTCGGCCTGCTGCTGAACGTGGCGCGGCCCGCGAAGCGGGGGAGGACGGGATGGCGCTGAGCGTGGTGCTGGCCGGCGGTGGGACCGGAGGACACGTCTTCCCCGCACTCGCTCTCGCGGATGCGATCCGCAGGCGCGTGCCCGACGCGAAGCTTCACTTCATCGGCACCGCGCGTGGGCTGGAGACGCGCTACGTGCGGCAGGCAGGCTATCCGCTCGACACGGTCTCGTGCGCGCAGGTGCTCGGCCGCGGGTTCCTCGACAAGCTCGCCGCTCTCTGGGCGGCCGCGCGAGGGACCCTGCAGGCGCGGCGCATCCTGCGCGACACCGGAGCCCAGGTGGTGATCGGCGTGGGGGGCTACGCCTCGGTACCCGCGGTGGTCGCCGCCTGGTCGCTGCGCATCCCTACCGGCCTCGTCGAGCCCAACGCGCGACCCGGCCGCGCGAACCGCCTGCTCGCGCACCTGTCGCGCACCGTCTTCCTGCAGTTCCACGACGCCACGGAGTACTTCCCGGCCGAGCGCTGCCTGATCACGGGACTTCCCATCCGACACGTTCCCGTGTCGGAAGCGCACGCGAGCGAGGGCGGCTTCTCGCTCGTCGTGGTGGGCGGCAGCCAAGGCGCGCGCTCCGTGAACCGCGCGGCGATCGCCGCGCTTCCCCGGCTCACCGCCGCCGTACCCGGCCTGGCGATCGCGCACCAGACCGGCGAGGCGAATCTTGCCGAGGTTCGCGAGGCCTACGCCGCCGCGGGCGAGCAGGGCGAGGTTGCGGCCTTCTTCGACGATCTCCCCGCCCGGCTCGCACGGTCGGACCTGGTCGTGGCGCGCGCGGGGGCGGCCACGTGTGCCGAGCTGTGCGCCGCCGGCGCTGCGTCGATCCTGGTGCCCTATCCCTTCGCCGCCGACGACCATCAGGACGCGAATGCGCGCGAGCTCGAGCGCGCGGGGGCATCCCTCGTCATCGCGGACGCGCACGTCGAGTCCGAGCTCGCGGACGCCCTGCTCGCGCTCGCCTCGGACACCGGGCGCCGGAACCGGATGCGCGAGGCCGCGCTCGCGCGCGCGCGCCCCGACGCGGCGGAGCGGATCTGGGACGTGTGCGAGCTGTGGCTGCGGGAGGTGGCGTGATGCGTCACCGCGTCCAGCGCATCCACTTCGTGGGGATCGGCGGCTCGGGCATGTCCGGTATCGCAGAGATCCTGCAGGCGAGCGGATACACCGTTTCGGGCTCCGACGTGCGCGACAGCGCCGTCTGCGAGCGGCTGCGCTCGCTCGGCATCGAGCTTCGCATCGGCCACGACTCCGAGGCGATCCACGGTGCACACGTGGTGGTGTACTCCTCGGCGGTCTCACCCTCGAATCCCGAGATCGAGGCCGCACACGCACAGGCGATCCCCGTGATCCCCCGCGCGGAGATGCTCGCGGAGCTCATGCGGATGAAGTACGGCGTGGCGATCGCCGGCTCGCATGGCAAGACGACGACCACCTCGCTCGTCGCCGCGGTGCTGCAGCACGCGGGACTCGATCCCACGACCATCGTGGGTGGGCGGGTGAAGAGCCTCGGCACGAACTCGCGACTCGGCGCGGGCGACGTGCTCGTCGCCGAGGCGGACGAGAGCGACGGCTCGTTCCTGCGGCTGGTACCCACCGTCGTCGTGATCACGAACATCGACCGCGAGCACATGGACCACTACCGCAGCTTCGACCGCCTGCGGCAGGCATTCCTCGATTTCGCCAACCGGGTGCCGTTCTTCGGCTGCAGCGTGCTGTGCCTGGACGATCCCGAGATCCAGCGCCTGCTTCCCGACGTGACCCGCCGCACGTGGACCTACGGCCAGTCCACGCAGGCGGACATGAGCGCGGACCGCATCGAGCTCGTGGGTCTGGGCGCGCGTTTCCGCGCCCGCATCCGAGGAACCGAGCTCGGCGAGGTGCGGCTGCAGGTGCCCGGCGTGCACAACGTCACGAACGCGCTCGCCGCCATCGCCGTGGGCCTCGAGTTCGACGTGCCCTTCGCGCGCATTCGCGAGGCGCTCGGCGAGTTCCATGGCGTCGAGCGACGCTTCGAGGTGTATGGAGAGCCGCGCGGAATCCTCATCGTGGACGACTACGCCCATCATCCGGCGGAGATCCGCGCCACCCTGCGCGCGGCCCGCGACTCGCTCGGCCGGCGCACGATCGCCGTGTTCCAGCCCCACCGCTACACCCGCACGCGTGACTGCTTCGAGGAGCTCGCCACCGCCTTCCACGACGCGGACGTGCTCGTCCTCACCGACGTCTACCCCGCCGGCGAGCCGAAGATCGAGGGCATCGACGGCGAGCGGCTGGCGGAGGCCGCGCGCGCGAGCGGGCATCGCGCGGTGCACTACGTGCCGAACAAGGACGAGCTCGTGTCCGCAGTCCAAGCGATCGCCGAGACCGGCGACGTCGTGCTGTTCATGGGAGCGGGCGACATCGGGCGTCTTCCCGCGCGGATGCGCGATGCGCTGGAGGCGGGCGGTGATCGATGAGCGCGCACGCAACGAGCTGCGGGCGATCCTCGACGGGCGCGTCGCCTTCGACGAGCCGATGGCGCATCACACGTCGCTTCGCGTGGGCGGACCGGCAGATGCGCTCGCCCGCATCGCCTCGCGCGAGGAGCTCGCGCGCGTGCTCGGTTGGGCGCGCGCGCACGGCATCGCCGTGCACGTGCTGGGATCGGGCTTCAACACCCTCGTACGCGACGGGGGGGTCCGAGGCCTGGTGCTGCGGCTCGCGGGGCTGCGTGCCCTCGCACGCGAAGAAGACGGGGCGCTGCGCGCCGAGGCGGGAGCGAGCCACACGAGCGTCGCGCGCTTCTGCGTCGAGAACGGCCTGGCGGGCCTCGAGTTCGCGACCGGCATCCCCGGCACGGTCGGAGGCTGGGTCCGCATGAATGCCGGCATCGGAACCCGCGAGATGAAGGACGTGGTCGACGAGGTGGAGCTGTTCGATCCCGCGAGCGCACGGCTCGAGGAGCGAAGCCGCGAAGCGCTCGCCTTCCGCTACCGAGGTGTGGATCTGCCCGACGGCGCCGTGATCGTATCGGCGCGCTTCCGCACGCGACCCGGCGATCCCGCGCGCATCGACGCCGAACAGCGCGAGTTGCTCGCCCGCCGCCGCGCGACCCAGCCCGTCGACCGGCCCTCCTGCGGCTCGGTGTTCGTGAATCCACCGGGGGATCATGCGGGCCGGTTGATCGAAGACGCGGGGCTCAAGGGCGCGCGCCAGGGCGGCGCCGAGATCTCGACGACCCACGCAAACTTCATCGTGACCTCGGCGGGGGCAACCGCCGCGGACGTGCTCGCGCTCATCGCGCGCGCGCGCGGCGAGGTGGTCCGGCGCTTCGGCGTCCCGCTCGAGACCGAGGTCCACATCCTGGGAGAGCCGCGATGAGCAGCAAGACGCTTCCCTCCTTCCCCGGGCGACACCGCACCCTGTTGGTGCTGGGCCTCGTGGCCGCGCTCGGAGCGGCTACCGGTGCGGTGCTCGTGCGCAGCGCCGCACCGGGCCGGCTCGGCGCGATCGATCTCGGCACGGAGCTGCGCCGGCCCCGGTTCTTCCTGGCGCACGTGCACTTCCTCGGACTCCACTCGCTCTCCGCCGAGGCGCTGTGGTCGCTCACGGGAATCTCCACGAACACCCCGCTCGTCGACGTGGATGCGTCGGAGGTGGCGCGCACCCTTCGCAGCCACCCGCGCATCGCAGCCGCCCGGGCGGTGCGAATCCCGCCGGGCTCGCTGGTGATCGCGCTGCGCGAGCGCGTTCCCATAGCGCGGGACGCGGCGAGCGGCGCGGGCCTCGACGCTTCCGGGCACCCCTTCCCGCTCGCACCGCACGAGGTCGCCTCGCTGCCGGGCGTGGCCGGCGATGCGCCGCGCGCCCTCTCCGTGGTGGCCGCGGCAGCGGAGCTCGGGATCGCTCTCGCCCACATCGAGGCCACGAGCGAGCGCGACGTGCGGGTGCGCCCCGCCGATCTCGACGTCGAGGTGCGCCTCGGCCGCAACGTGCGCGCGTCGCTCATCGATTGGATTCGCGTGCGCTCGAGCGGCCTCGTCGAGGCGCGCGGAGCCACGGAAGTGGATCTGCGATTCCGCGGAGGCGCAGTCCTGCGCAGCCCGCACACCGAGGAGGGGAAGAATCATGGCGCGTCATGAGGAGCTGATCGTCGGACTCGACATTGGAACGACCAAGATCTGCGCCATCGTGGCCGAGAGGAGCGGCGACGGAATCGACGTGATCGGCATCGGCAGTCATCCGTCCAAGGGGCTGCGCAAGGGAGTCGTCATCGACATCGAGGCGACGGTGGACTCGATCCGCAAGGCCGTGGACGAGGCCGAGCTGATGGCCGGCTGCGAGATCAACGCCTGCTACGCGGGGATCGCCGGCGGTCACATCGAAGCGCGAAACGAGATCGGCATGATCGCGATCAAGGACCGCGAGGTGCGCTCCGTCGATCTCAAGCGCGTGATCGAGCAGGCGCAGGCGATCGCGATCCCGGCGGACCGCGAGGTGATCCACGTGATCCCGCAGGAGTACGAGATCGACGGTCAAGACGGGATCAAGCACCCGGTGGGGATGGCGGGCGTGCGGCTCATCGCCAAGGTCCACATCGTGACGGCGGCAGTGACCTCCGCCCAGAACATCATCAAGTGCTGCAACAAGGCGGGGCTCAACGTGATCGACATCGTGCTCGAGCCGCTCGCCTCGGCCGAGGCCGTGCTCGCCCCCGATGAGAAGGAGCTCGGCGTGGCGCTCATCGACCTCGGGGGGGGGACCACGGACCTCGCGGTGTTCCAGGACGGATCGATCAAGCACAGCGCGGTGCTGTCGCTCGGCGGCTACCACCTCACGAACGACGCCGCGGTCGGCCTGCGCACGCCGTTCGATCAGGCGGAGCGGCTCAAGCGCCGCTTCGGCTGTGCCGCGGCGCGCTACATGCCGCGCGAGGAGATGCTCGTGGTGCCGAGCGTCGGAGGCCGCGCGCCCCGCGACGTGAGCCGCAAGATGCTCTCCGAGTTCCTGGAACCGCGCGCCGAGGAGATCCTGACCCTCGTACGCGACGAGCTCGAGCGGACCGACTTCCTGCGACGCATCCCGTCGGGGATCGTCGTGACGGGCGGATCGAGCGCGCTCGAGGGGTTCCCCGAGCTCGCGGAGGAGATCTTCGAGCTGCCCGTCCGCCGCGGGGTTCCGCGCAACGTCGGCGGACTCACCGATCGCATCCAATCGCCGGAATTCGCAACGAGCGTGGGGCTTTCGATCTGGGGCTCGAAGCACCACTCGAAGCCGCGGTTCCGCATCTACGATGGCTCGTCGTTTCGCAAGGTTCGGGCGCGAATGCGAGAGTGGCTCTATGGAGATCCGAGCTAAGCACGAGAACAATCGCGAGAATTGAGCTACACATTCGCTCGCGTCGGGAGGCATCGCGCGCGAGCGACACATCCGACGACGCACAGGCGAGCGATCTCGGGGGGGACGCAGGGATGATCAGCTTCGAGCAGGAGAACGATCTCAAGGCCCGCATCAAAGTCGTGGGGATCGGCGGGGGCGGCGGCAACGCGATCAACACGATGATCGTGGCCGGACTCGGTGGCGTCGACTTCATCTCGGCGAACACGGACGCCCAGGCGCTGCAGATGAATCAGGCCCCGACGAAGATCCACCTGGGAGACCGGGGGCTCGGTGCGGGCGCCGATCCGTCCGTCGGCTTCGCATCCACCGAGGACTCCGCCGAGCGGATCCGCGAGCAGCTCGAGGGTGCGGACATGGTGTTCGTGACTGCCGGGCTCGGGGGCGGCACCGGGACCGGAGGGGCTCCCGTCGTGGCGCGGATCGCAAAAGAGCTCGGCGCACTCACCGTCGCCGTGGTCACGAAGCCCTTCCAGTTCGAGGGCGCCGTTCGCATGCGTCAGGCCGAGCAGGGGATCGACGCACTGCACGACGTGGTCGACACGCTGATCACGATTCCGAACGACCGCCTGCTCAAGATCGCCAGCGCCACCACCCGCATGCAGGATGCCTTCCGCCTGGCGGACGAGGTGCTGCTGAATGCCGTGCAGGGCATCTCGGACCTGATCACCGTGCACGGGATGATCAACCTCGACTTCGCCGACGTCCGCACGATCATGAGCGAGATGGGCATGGCCCTCATGGGCACGGGCCGCGCCTCGGGCGAGGGCCGCGCGGTGGCCGCAGCCCAGGCCGCGATCTCGAATCCGCTGCTCGAGGATCTCTCCGTGCGCGGCGCGCGCGGGGTGCTGATCAACATCACCGGCGGCTCGGAGATGACGCTCCACGAGGTGAACGAGGCCATGGCGCTCGTACGGGAAGAGGTCCACGAGGATGCGAACATCATCTTCGGGCACGTGATCGACGAGAACATGGGCGACGAGGTCCGGGTGACCGTGATCGCCACGGGCCTCTCCGATGGGAGCCGCATCGGACGGATCCAGGGAATCGACCGGAACGCGTCCAGTCCCTTCGGGAACGTGACGCCGCTCCATCCTCCGTTGCGGGCACCGGCTCCCGAACCGGCCGCCCCTGCCTCCGAGGCGCCGCGCTCCGAGCCGGCCTCCCCAGCCGCGAGCTCGCTCGAGGACTTCGCCGAGGTCACGACGAGCGGTGGGCTCACCGACGACGGCTTCCTCTCGCCGTTCGAGGAGGAATACGACGTGCCCGCATTCATCCGCCGCACCCGCGAGCAGTAGCACGCTGGCCGACCCCACTTCCGGAGGCACCGCATGCCTCGCGTCGCGTCCCGCGCGGAGGCGATTCCGGTGATCCGGGTCACGGCATCTCGACGCCGCCGATGCGATCCACGGATCGAAGACAACCGGATCGATGCGGACTTCACGTTCCTGGAACGAAGCCGTGACGATCGCTATAGGTCGACTCCCCCCCTACCGATCGTGGGGATGCCATGCGAGACGCAGTGAACACCGCAGACGAACGACCGAGCCGGATCAAGCGCAACCTGTTGCTCGTCGTGTCCTACCTGGCGGTGATGACACTGATCGCGGCGAACTACTCCTCCTGAACGAGACGCGCCGAACGTCCCCTCCGCCGTCGAGCGGGGCGGCGGATCCGTCCAGCGGAGAACCACGGGCCCAGGGCCGGCTCGGGCCGCTTCGCGCGCGCTAACCGCGTGCGACGATCTCGGTGGTCCGGAAGAAGAACGCGATCTCCTGCGCTGCCGTCTCGGGGGCATCGGAGCCGTGCACCGCGTTCTGCTCCACGTTCGCCGCGAAGCGCTTGCGCAGCGTTCCCGCCTCGGCCTGCTCGGGGTTCGTCGCACCCATGAGCTTGCGGTAGCGCGCGATCGCATCGTCCCCCTGGAGCACGCTCACCACCACCGGTCCCGAGGTCATGAACTCCACCAGGCTCGCGAAGAACGGCCGCTGCCGGTGCACCGCGTAGAACGCCTCGGCCTCGCTCCGCGTGAGGTGGAGCATCCGCATGGCCACGATGTCGAGGCCCGCGGCCTCGATGGCCTCGAGAATGGGCCCGATCTTGCGGGCCCGGACCGCATCCGGCTTGATGATGGAGAGTGTGCGCTGCATGGCGGCGCAGGGTAGCCGTCGGCCCCTGCTCGTCAACGCTGCGCGGGCGGCAGCAGATCCTCGGGCCGATCGATGTCGCGGCCGTGCTCCGGATCGATCTCGACGCGGACGAGGTCGTGCTCGTGTGCGGCGACGATCTCGCGCCCGCCGCTGCGGCCGCGCAGCTCCAGGAGCGCGGCGAAGTGCTGCCGGCCGAAGAGCACCGGGCTGCCTTCGACGCCTCCGTAGCTCGCACGGACGATCTTGTGTCCGGTCCCGGACGCATCCGCACGCGCGAAGGCCGCCGCCATCCGGTCGAAGTCCCCGGTCGTGAGGAAAGGCTGATCCGCCAACGCGATGAGCAGACCCGCCGCATCGGGT
>CAZOTO010000079.1:0-14832 GCA_964582775.1 uncultured Myxococcales bacterium | reverse complement strand
CCTCCCCCCGTCGTCCCTCGATCGCGGAGAGCAACGCGGTCTCTTCCCCGCAGACGTAGCTGCCATGTCCCGACACCACCTCGACGTCGAACGCCGGGCCGCGGCCGAGGAGCGCCTCGCCGAGGATTCCGGCCTCGCGCGCCTGCTCGACCGCGCGGCGCATCCGCGCGGCCGCCTCGGGATACTCGGATCGGATATACACGAATCCGCGTCGGGCGCCGATCGCCACCCCGCAGAGCGCGAGTCCCTCGATCAGCGCGTGCGGGTCGCGCTCGAGCAGGAGCCGGTCGACGAACGAGCCCGGGTCGCCCTCGTCTCCGTTGGCCACGACGAACTTCCCGGGTGCCGCCTGCGCCGCGGCGAGCCGCCACTTGCGCGCCGTGGGAAAGCTCGCCCCGCCGCGCCCGCGCTCGCCGGAGCGCTCGAGCTCGTGCAGGATCGCCTCGCCCGAACCCGTCACCGCGGAGGCGAGCGCCTCGTACACGCCGCCCCCCCGCGCGCGCTCGAGCGACGAGAAGTCGCCGCGACCGATCCGCGCCGTCACGATCGCCTCGCGTGCAATGCAGCGGATCGAGGTCTCCTCGTCGAACGCGCGGCCCGCGCGGCCGAGCGCCGCATCGCCCGTCTCGATCCACCCCGGCGCCCGCCACACCGCCGGCGAGCGATCGCAGTAACCCAGGCAGTACACGGGCCGCCACGGGCCCTCGCGCGCCACGCGATCCCGCACCTCGTCCGCGCCCGACAGCATGCACGACGTCCCTCGGCACACGCGCGCTGCGCCCGGTTCCGCGCAGGAATCCGCATAGAACGAGGCGACGGAGACCTCGTTCGCGTGCGCGATCGGATCCCGCGCGCTCTCGACGGAGCGAGCGCAGGAAGGAATCGGTTCCGGGCGCCGCATGGTGTGCGATTATAGTCCGGTCGCGAAGCGAGCCCGCGCCCCGGTCCGGAGCCGCGGGAGCGACGTCGTTGCGCGAGATCGAGCTGCACAGAGCCGGGGGAATCCTCTGCGATGCATTGGCCTCCACGTCGAATCCTGGTGGGAACCGATTTCTCGGCGGCGGCGAGCACGGCGGTCGCGTTCGCCTTCGAGCTGGCTCGACGCACCGGCGCCGGAATCGAGCTCGTGCACGCAGTCGATCCGCGAGGCCAGCACGGCGGTGGGTATCGGCTCCTCGACCGCCTGCTCCCCTCATCCCATGTGGATCCCGAGGTTCTGCGCGCGGAAGCCGACCAGGCCGTGCGCGCCGTAGGGGCGCAGCACGCGCCGCCCGAGGCGAGCACGAGGATCGTCGTCGGTGAGGCGGCAGCCGAGATCCTCTCGCTGCGTATCCTCTCCGGCGCGGATCTGGTCGTCCTCGGGGGAAGTGGCCTGCGCGGCCTGCGCCACTTCCTGCTCGGCAGTGTCGCCGATCGGGTGCTGCGGCGGCCGGGCTGTCCGCTGCTCCTGGTGAACGAGATGCCTGCGAGCGGCCGGATCGATCGCGTGCTCGTCGGCGCGGAGTATCCGGATCGCCCGACGCCGTGGCTGAGGGCCGCCGTCGACGTGGCACACGCCTTCGCCGCCGAGCTCACCGTCGTACACGTGCCTCCCGCCCCGGGCTACGCGTCGGATCGGCATCACGTCGATCTCGAGCCGGAGAAGGCGGGGCTCAAGCTCGAGCGGCTACTCGCCTCGGAGCTGCCCGAGCTCTCGGTGCAGATCGCGATCGAACGGGGCGACCCCGCGGTCCTGCTGCCCGATCTCGGGCGCAAGCTCGGCTCGCAGCTCGTCGTGATCGGGGCCGAGCGAAACGCAGAAGGCTGGCCTGGCCGCGTCGCCGATCGCGTGGCCCGCGCAGGGCTTCCCGCCGTGCTCCTGGTCTGGCCGCCGCCGGAGGCCGACGAGGAATGGGCCGGGAAGTAGCGCGCAGAGCGAGCGAACGCGGAGCGGACTGCCGCCCTACGCCTCTTCCAGCAGCGCCCGCAGCAGATCGAACGCGGTGAGGATGCCCACGACCTGTCCGCGCTCCACGACGAGCACCCGGTGGAGCTGCCCGTCGATCATCGTGCGTGCGATCTGCCGCACGTCCGCATCCGGGCCCACGCAGACGACGTCGCGCGTCATGATCTCGCCCACGGTGATGTCCGGGCCGCCGAGATCGCGGAGCCGGTCCGACATCTGCTCGGCCAGCGCCCGCACGACATCCGTCTTCGAGGCGATCCCCACCAAGCGCCCGTCCCCCGTCGTGACGGGCGCTCCGCTGATCTCCTCCGCGGCAAGGAGCTCCTCGAAGTCCTGGATGGACAGCTCCTCGCTCACCGACACCACGCTCTTCTGCATCACGTCCGACGCTCGCACGGCTCACCTCCTGCTCGCTCACCGCAGCGTGGGAGGGGGCCGACGATGCCAGGTACCCTCGTGCGTGCCCCGCCTTCCCGTCCGGGAGAGCTCTCGTACGGGAGAGTACACCCCCGCAGTGCACCCATTGACACCCCTCGGAGAAATCTGCAATTCAAGAATGACTCTCCAAGATTCCAAACTGCATGCCAACGTGATACGGACGGATCGGGGGTATCGAAGACGAGCCCGCGGCGTCGCGTCACGCCTCGCGGGAACAGACGGGGCGTCCTGCCGCTCCTGCACCACATGAGCTACCCGGATCCGTCGGAATCGGCGACCTCCCCGACCGACGGGCTTCATCGACCTCCAGCGCACGAGAAGGGGACATGAGACAGCAGGACGAGATGTACGACATGGCGGTGGTGCGGGGCTTCGCCCTATCCACCTTGATCTGGGCCGTGGTGGGCATGTCGGTGGGCTTGATCGCCGCACTGCAGCTCGCCTTTCCCGAGCTCAACCTCGGCCCCTACTTCCACTTCGGCCGGCTGCGCCCGGTGCACACGAACCTGGTGATCTTCGGCTTCACGCTCGGCGCGGTATTCGCAGGCAGCTACTACGCGGTGCAGCGCCTGTGCCGGGCTCGGCTGTACTCGAGCGCGCTGGCGCGGCTGCACCTTTGGTCGTGGAACGCGACCATGGCAATCGGCGCCGTGTCGCTGCTCCTCGGCCACACGAGCTCGAAGGAGTACGCGGAGCTCGAGTGGCCGCTCGACATCGCGGTGGTCGTGATGTGGGTCGCGTACGGCGTGACCTTCTTCGGGACGGTGGCAAAGCGGCGCGAGAAGGGCCTCTACTCTGCCCTCTGGTTCTGGGGCGGAACGATCCTCACGATTGCCATGCTCTACCTGGTGAACAACGCGGCCATGCCGGTGTCCTTCCTAAAGTCCTACTCGGTCTACGCGGGAATCCACGACGCGAACATCCAGTGGTGGTACGGACACAACGCGGTCGGCTTCGTGCTCACCACACCCATCCTCGGCCTCATGTACTATTTCTTGCCGAAAGCCGTGGGGCAGCCCATCTACTCCCACCGCCTGTCGATCCTGCACTTCTGGTCGCTGATCTTCGTGTACATCTGGGCGGGACCGCACCATCTGATCTACTCCCCGCTTCCCGACTGGACGCAGTCGCTCGGCACGGCGTTCTCGATCATGCTGATCCTCCCGTCGTGGGGCGGCATGATCAACGGACTGCTCACCCTGCGCGGCGCCTGGGATCGTGTGCGGACGGATCCGATCCTCAAGATGTTCGTGGTGGGGCTCACCTTCTACGGCATGAGCACGTTCGAGGGGCCGATGATGGCCATCAAGACGGTGAATGCGCTCTCTCACTTCACGAACTGGACGATCGCGCACGTGCACGCGGGTGCGCTCGGCTGGGTGGCGCTCACCTGCTTCGGCTGTCTGTACTACATGATCCCGCGGCTGTGGCACACGAAGCTCTACAGCGAGCGGCTCGCCAACGCCCACTTCTGGATGGCCACGATCGGGATGGTGCTCTACGTGACGCCGATGTGGATCTCGGGGATCACGCAGGGCCTCATGTGGCGACAGGTGAACCCCGACGGAAGCCTGGCGCACAGCTTCGCCGACAGCGTGGCGGCCATCTGGCCCTACGACGTGATCCGCGCCGTGGGCGGGATGTTCTTCCTCGGCGGCGCGATCCTGATGCTCTACAACGCGTTCCGCACGATCCAGCAGGGAAGCGCCACCGTCCCCGAGGACGTGCTACCCGCAGCGGTCCCGGCCGCTCCAGCGACGAGGAGCTAGCCCATGGCGATGGACTGGCACAAGAAGCTCGAAGCCCGCGCGGTGATGCTCTCGGTCCTCACCTTCGTCGTGGTGTCGATCGGAGGGCTGGTGCTGCTCGTCCCGCCGTTCTTCCTGCAGGGAAGCGTGGAGCCGATCGCCGGAATGAAGCCCTACTCCGCGCTCGAGCTCGAGGGGCGCGACATCTACATCCGCGAGGGATGCAACACCTGTCACAGCCAGCAAGTGCGGCCCTTCAAGACCGAGACGGACCGCTACGGCGTGTTCTCGATGGCCGGAGAGGGGATCTACGATCGGCCGTTCCTGTGGGGTTCGCGGCGCACGGGGCCGGATCTGCACCGCGTGGGCGGCAAGTACCCGCACTCCTGGCACTGGCTGCACTTCGAGGATCCCCGCAGCGTCGAGCCGCGATCGAACATGCCGAGCTTCGCATTCCTGCGGGAGCGAGAGCTCGATCTGTCGCTCACCTCGCGCAAGCTCTCGGTGCTGCGCGGTCTCGGCCATCCGTACACCGACGGCGAGATCACGAACGCCACGGACGATGCGCGTGCGCAGGCGGCGCGCATCGTCGAGGAGCTGCGCGCGGGGAAGGTGGACGTCACGGACGAGCAGGCACGCAGCGAGGTGATCGCGCTCATCGCCTACGTGCAGAGCCTGGGACGCGCCGTGAAGGAGAAGCCGCCCGCGCAGGCGCTCCTGCGGGAGCCCGGTTCGTGAGCGAGGACTGGGCCGGACTGTACAAGTTCGCTCGGCTCGCCCTGCTGGCCGCCGCGCTCGGGGGAATCGCCGTGTACTTGTTCTCGGGCTCGCGCAGGGAGCGACTCGAGGAGCCCGCACATCGCATGATGGAGGAGAACGACGAATGAGCTCGTCGGAACAGGAGATCCCGGAGCTCCCCGCGCAGGGCCTGCCCCCGCGCGACGGGATCGGAGAGGACGACGCCGCCGTTCCCGGGTGGTTCACCTGGTCGTTCTTCGGCACATGGGCCATCGCGCTCGTCTACATCGTCTACTACGTCGGCATCGGGGGCTGGTCTTCCCGCGCACAGTACCGGCAGGAGGTCGCGGAGGCCGAGGCCCGCTATGCCGCCGTGCGCGCGAGCCAAGCGAAGACGAATCCGTTCCGCGGCGACGACGCGGCGATCCAGGAAGGGGCCACCGTGTTCGCCCAGATCTGCGCCGCCTGCCATCTGGCCGATGGCAAGGGGCTCGTCGGACCAAGCCTGGTGGACCCGTACTGGAAGTACGGCAGCGACGACGAATCGAAGTTCCTCTCGGTCGCCGAGGGGCGGCCCGGCGGCATGCCGGCGTGGGGCCCCCAGCTCGGAACGGAGAAGATCTGGAAGGCACTCGCCTTCGTGGAGTCCTTGCCCCCATCGAGCGAGCCCGGCTTCGGAGCACCCGACTACCAGCCCGCGACCCCGTAGCGAACGAGAAGACAGCCGACCTTGACGGAATCCCCCCCTTGCTGAACGCCCGTCCCGTCCAGGGCCCCTATCGCCGACTACGCTGGTGGGTGGACTGGGTGCTGATCGCCATCCTGTTCGCCGTCCCCTGGATCGAGATCGGCGGCGAACCGCTGCTCCGCGTGGATCTCCCCGCCCGGCAGTTCCACGTCTTCGGGCTCGTGCTCTACCCCCAGGAGCTCGTGCTGCTCTGGCTCGTCGTCGCGGGCCTGGCGCTGGCCCTGTTCTTCTTCACCGCGGTCGCCGGGCGCCTGTGGTGCGGATGGGCGTGTCCGCAGACGGTGTTCACGGACGCATTCGCGGCGATCGCACGTCGGGTCCAGGGCTACTCGCGTACGGGCCCTCCCCGACACGTCTCCGTGTGGCGCCGCGTGCTCACGCACGTGCTGTGGATCGCCTTCTCACTCGTGATCGGCTTCCACCTCGTGAGCTACTACCACTCTCCGTACGAGCTCGCCCGCGGGATCCTCCGCGCCGAGGCCTCGCCCGTGGCGCTGGGCTTCCTGGGAGTGCTCGCCGCCGCCTCCTACTTCGACTTCGGGATGGTGCGCCAGACGTTCTGCAAGACGGTGTGCCCCTACGCGCGCTTGCAGGGCGTCCTGTTCGACGACGACACTCTCGTGATCGGCTACGACCGATTGCGTGGCGAGCCGCGCGGCAAGCGCGGAACCACCGAGGGAGACTGCATCGACTGCCGGCTCTGTGTCGACGTCTGCCCGAGCGAGATCGACATCCGCGACGGGCTGCAGCTCGAGTGCATCGCCTGCACCCACTGCATCGATGCCTGCGACTCGGTGATGGCGAAGATCGGCCGTGCTCCGAACCTGATCGGCTACCGATCCCAGGTCGGCCTCGAGCGGATCCGCCCCGTGCGCATCCTGCGGCCGCGCGTCATCGTCTATGCGGCCGGCATGCTCGCGATCGGCGCCGCCTTTGCCTGGGTCGTCCAGACCCGAATCCCCGTCGACCTGCAGATCGCGCGCAACCGCACCGAGCTCTACGTCACCATGCCCGACGGCCGCATCGGAAACGCGTACACGATCCACGTGGAGAACCGCGATCGCGTGGCGCACGATCTGCGCATCACGCTGCGGGCCGAGCCCGGCTTCGAGCTCGTCGCGGGGGTGAATCCGCTCGCGCTCGGCGCCACCGATGCAACCGAGGCAAGCGTGTTCGTGGTGGCGCCGATGCATGCGATCCCGGCGGGGACGTCACCGCTGCCGATCGCGTTCGACCTCGAGCCCCTCGATCGGCCGCAGTGGCGGATCTCGCGCCGGACCACCTTCGTTCACCCGAAGAGCGGCACCACGCCCCGCGGCGACGCGTCGAGCGAGGGCGATCTCCCGGAAGGAGCCTCGCGCGCAGGAGTTCCCCGTGGGCACTGAGCGCCGCCTCGGCGCCGGGCCGTTCGTGCTGGCGGCGATCCTCGCGGCGATGGCCTCGGTGCTCTTCGGGGTGTACTGGCTCGCGACGAGCCATCCGGTGGAGCTCGTGGCCGAGGATCCCTACGAGGCCGGCCTGCGGTACAACGAGCGCATCGCGGCAAGACAACGCGCGGACGCGCTCGGTCTCGATCTCGCGCTCGAAACCACGCGCACGGCGAGTGGCGCGCGCGTACGCATCACGGTGTCGTCCTCGCGCGGGCTACTGCCCTCCGACCTCCGCGTCGCCGTGCGGCGGGAGCGTCCCACGGCGAGCGGCTACGATGAGGAATCCTGGCTCGCCGCCGACGGCGACGCCTTCGCGGGAGACATCGCGCTTCCGCTCCCCGGGCGCTGGCATCTGGTCGCCATCGTCGCCTCCGGCGACGCGCGCGTCGAACGGCGCTTTGCCTTGGAGGCCCCATGACGGCGAACGAAACCTCCGAGATCGGACTCCTCCTCGACGGGCTGCGGTGCAGTGGCTGCGCGCATCGCATCGAGCGCGAGCTGCGGCAAGCACCGGGCGTGCACGAAGCGACCGTGAACTACACCACGCACCGCGCGCTCGTTCGCTTCGATCCCTCCGACACCGACGTGGATCGCCTCGCGCAGGCGATCGAGGCGCTCGGCTACACCGCCACGCCGTACGATCCAGAGATCCTCGACCGTCCGACCGCGGCGAGCTCGCGACGGGCACTCGCACGCGTCGTCGTCGCCGGCTTCTTCGCCGGAAACGTCATGGTGACGGCACTCGGCCTGTACCTGGGCGAGTACCAGGGCATCGACGAGGGCGTGCGGCGGGCGCTGCGCTGGCTCGCGATCGCGCTCACCCTGCCCGTGGTCACCTGGTGTGCGGCGCCCTTCTGGCGCGGCGCATGGCAGGGATTGCGCCGGGGGGAGCTCACGGTCGACGTGCCGATCGTGCTCGGCGTCGGCACCGCGTTCGCATCGAGCCTGTTCGGCACGATCACCGAGGCGCACCAGATCTTCCTCGACTCCGCGGCCATGATCGTGTTCCTGATCCTGATCGGCCGCACGCTCGAGGGCTCGGCGCGCACGCGCGCGGCCGCTTCCGTGGAGCGGCTGCTCGCGCACTCGCCTCCCACGGCGATCCGCCGCACCTCCAACGCAGTGGAGACCGTCCCGGTGGACGCGCTCGTCCCCGGTGATCGCGTGATCGTCGCCGCAGGACAGAGCGTTCCCGTCGACGGCCGCGTGCGGCGCGGCGAGACGGAGCTCGACGAGTCGCTGCTCACCGGCGAGTCGATTCCCGTGCACCGCGGCCTCGACGACACCGTGACCGGCGGAACGCGCAACCTGGTGGCGGAGATCGAGGTCGAGGTCACCGCCACGCATCGCACGGGAACCCTCGCGCGCCTGGCGGCCCTGCTCGAGCACGCGCAGGCGGAGCGGCCACGGATCCAGCGCCAGGTCGATCGCGTCGCGGCCTACTTCGCTCCTGCGGTGCTCACCGTGACGGCACTCGTCGCGGGGCTGTGGATCGCATCGGGGGCGTCCCTGCACGACACCGCGATGACCGCGGCTGCGGTGTTGATCGTCGCCTGTCCGTGCGCACTCGCGCTCGCGACACCCGCTGCGGTCACCGCTGCCCTCGGTCGCGCCGCCTCCCTCGGCATCCTGTTCAAGAGCGGCGAGGCGATCGAGCGCTGCGCCCGCATCGACAGCGCCATCCTCGACAAGACCGGCACGGTCACCACGGGGAACCTCTCCGTCGTCGAGATCGCCTCCGCGGCGAGCGCCGACGGCGACGATGTGCTGCGCGCCGCGGTCGAAGCCGAGGGCCAGTCGAGCCATCCCATCGCGGCCGCGCTGCGGCGCGAGGCCTCCGCGCGCGGGATCACGACCGGGGAGGGCGAGAGCCAACGCACGCGGCCGGGCCTCGGCGTCGAAACGGAACGGATCGTGGTCGGCGCGCGCACCCTGCTCGAGGAGCATCGCATCGCGATCGACGACGCGCTCGACCGCGCATCGGAGGCGCTCGCCGCGCAGGGCACCACGCTCGCCTGGGTGGCGCGCGACGGGAAGGCCCTCGGTGTGATCGGGTTGGCGGATCTGCCCCGTCCGGATGCCAACGAGGCCATCCGGCGCCTGCGCGAGGACGGCGTGCGCCTTCACCTGGTGAGCGGCGATCACGAGGGCGCCGTTCGCCTCGCCGCCCGCCATGCGGGCATCGACGACGTCGCCGCCCATGCCACACCCGAGCAGAAGATCGAGTGCGTGCGCGGGGAGCGCGCCCGCGGCCGGTACGTCCTGGTCGCGGGGGACGGGATCAACGACGCCGCAGCCATGGGCGCCGCCGACGTCGCCGTCGCCTTCGCTCGCGGAGCGGACGTCGCGGTCGAAGCCGCCGACGTCGTGATCCACGCACCGCGGCTGGGCGCACTCGCCGACACCGTGGAGCTCTCGCGCGCGACGCTGCGGCGCATCCGCCAGGGCCTGGGCTTCGCCGTCACCTACAACGCCGTGGCGATGCCGCTCGCCGCAGCGGGCATCCTCGATCCGCTGCTCGCCGCCCTCGCGATGAGCCTCTCCTCGATCCTCGTCACCGGACGTGCGGTGCAGATCCTGCGCTGGAGGCCGCGGTCGTGAGCTTCCTGTGGATCACGATCCCCGTGACGCTCCTTCTCGCCTTTCTCTTGCTCGGGCTCGTGCTGCGCTCCGTGTTGCGCGGAGATCTCGACGACGTCGAGGGTCCGGCCGCACGCGCCGTCTACGACGACGACGACTGGCCCGAGAAACCCTGACCCGCGACCGCACGCCCCGCGCTGGCGGGCTTCGCCTCGCGCGGGCATCCTCGCCCGGGTGCCGGGAGAGCCGACGATGACCGAATCCACCCCCACGCCCGAATCCGATCTGCACGAGATCGATCCCGCGCGCTTCGAGGAGGAGGTCCACTCCTTCGCCTTCTGGTTCGACGCGGTGGAGGGCTACCTCGCGGGCCAGGAGTACGGCCACCGCCCCGGCGCACCCGAACCCGCCCTCGAGCCACGCGATCGAGAGCGCCTCGTCACCGCGCTGTGCAGCTACTGCGTGGGCGAGACCGCCGCGCTCGACGGGGCGAGCGGGCTCGTCGCGATCGCGCCGAACCGCCAGAGCAAGATCTTCCTCGCCACGCAGGCCGTGGACGAAGCACGCCATCTCGAGGTGCTCCTGCATCGCCTGCGCGATCTCGGCATCGAGCGCCCCGAAGAGGAGATCGCGCGCCGCGCCTCGCCGAGCCTGCGCCGCTTCGAGCAGCGCCTGCGCGAGCTGGTTCGCAGCGGCGACTGGTGCGCAGCGCTCTTCGCGCAGAACGTGATCCTCGAGGCGATGGAGTTCACCGCCTTCCGCGCGCATGCCCAACACGCGGACGAGAAGACGCGGGAGATCCTGGAGGGCATCGTGAAGGACGAGCGGCGCCACATGGGCTTCGGCGAGAACGACCTCGGCCGCAGGCTCGCCACCGACGACAGCCTGCGTCGCCGACTGATCGAGCTGCGACGCGAGCTCGACCCGCTCGTGCTCGATACCTTCGAACGGACGATGGAGGATCTCGGCGTTGCGCGCGGCGAGCGGCCCGACGTCGGCCGCAGCTATCTCGAAGCGATCGCACGCCTGGGATTCCCGCAATGACGGACACGGCCGGCTCCTCGAAGGAGAACGGCGATCGCCAGCGCTTCGTGCTCGAGGACACGGGCTTCGACGAGGTCCCCGAGAAATACCGCCGCTTCTATCGGCGCTGGAACGGCCCGTCCGACGTGCTCGGCCCGAACGAGGTGCTGTGTCCGGTGTGCAAGGTGGTGATCCGCGCGCCGCACGAGCTCCGCCCGGGAGACAAGGTGTACTGCATGCCGTGCATGACGCGGCTCATCGTCGTCGAGGGCAAGGACGGACGCATCGAGGCGCGCGCCGCCTACTAGGGCTCCGCCCCGACGGGGTTGACCCGCGCCGGCCACGGCGGGAGGATTCCCGCGTGCCCGTTCCCGAAGATCTCCGCCAACGGCTCGCCTTCCTCGATTTCACCGAGCGCGATGCGGCTAGGCTCGCGGAGCTCGCGCCCGTCTTCGAACGCAACGCGGAGACGATCGTCGCCGCCTTCTATCGGCATCTCCTCTCCTTCGAGCCCATGCGGCGCTTGCTCGCCGACGACGCGGTGAAGGAGCGCGTGCTCGACAAGCAGCGCGCCTACCTCCTGAGTCTGGCGGGACCGCGGATCGACGAGGAGTACCTGCGCGACCGCATCCGCATCGGCGAGACCCATCTTCGCGTCGGACTCGAGCCGCGCTGGTACCTGGGTGCCTACGCCACCCACCTGAGGCTCCTGGTGCCGCTCGTATTGGAGCACTACGCGACCGATCCCCTGCGCGCGGAGCTCGCGATCGGCTCGCTCGAGAAGCTGTTCACGCTCGACATGGGCATCGCCATGGACGCCTACATCGAGAGCCGCGCTCGCGAGCTCGCCCGCCTGAACGACGAGCTCGCGAGCGCCACCGAGGCGCTGCGCGAAGAGCTGGGCCGCCGGAGCGAGGAGCTGCACGCCGTCGAGGAGCGCGCTCGGGCCGCGGAGCGCCTCGCCTCGCTCGCCACCATCGTCGCCGGCCTCGCCCACGAGATCGGAACCCCGATGAGCGTCATCCAGGGACACGCCGAGCTGCTCCAGTCGACGGTTCACGACGAAAAGGGCCGCTGGCGGCTCGAGACGATCCGCCAGCAGATCGACCGGATCGCCTCCATCATCCGCACGCTCCTCAACATGGCGCGCACGCACACCCCGGAGCGAAACCCCGTCGACCTGGGGGCGATCGTGCGGCACGCGCTGTCGTTCCTCACGGAGAAGTTCCGCCACCGCGGCATCGAGGTCCACGCCGATCTGCAGCCGTGTCCGTCCGTGCTCGGCGACGAGGACCGGCTGCAGCAGGCGCTGCTCAACCTGTTCCTGAACGCCGCGGACGCGATGGAGCGCGGCGGACGCCTCGAGGTCGCCGTCGGCCGTTGCGCGGACGGTGGATGCGAGGTGCGCATCGCGGACACCGGCCCCGGGATCGCCCCCGAGATACGCGAGCGGCTATTCGAGCCGTTCGTCACCACGAAGCCCACCGGGCACGGCACGGGACTCGGCCTGATGGTCGTGAAGGGGATCGTCGCCGATCACGGCGGCAGGATCGACGTGGTGAGCGAGCCGGGAAAGGGCACGGAGTTCGTGATCACGCTCCCGCCGACCTGAGCACCGGCCGGTTCAGTCCCCGGGCGCGGGCAGGTACGCGGCTTCGAGCAGGTCGCTCTCGGTGACGAGCCCGATCATCCGCAGGGACTCGCCCGCCTTCTCGACGACCGGAAGACAGCCGATCTTGTAGCGGAGCATCTGGAGCGCGGCTTCGCGCAGCGTCGTCGACTCCTCGACGACGTGCAGGCTGCGATGCATGACCCGTGAGATCGGAATCCGGCGCAGGTGCTCGATGCGCTCGGCGGGGCTCGCCTCGGCTGCGCTCGACAGCGCGGCATCGGCGACGTCGCGGTGGGAGAGGATCCCGACCAGCTCCTCATGGTCGAGGACCGGCATGTGGCGGATCCGGCCGAGCCGCATGATCCGCTCTGCCTCGAGCAGCTTCTCGTCGGGCGCCATCGAGACGAAGTCGCGGCGCATGCGCTCGCCCACGGTACGATCTGCGACGCCCACGATCCCCTCCCCATGCTCCCCGGATTCCGCACCCCTGCGACCCTCCACCGGGATGCGCACCATCGCACGAAGATCGCGCGAAAGCAGAGCGGAACGGCTCCTCGCGATTCGATTTGCACGGTACGTGCCCGAAGAGGGAGGCGCCCCCGCGGTAGGGACGATGCGCCGCGCGCTTCCCCGCCTCGCCGCGCTCACCCGAATGAGATAATTCGGCACACTATGGCATCCCGCCACGATCCCGCCGCCTGTGGATGCCGAAATGGCGCGATCGCGTTGGCATGGGGCCTGCTACCCCGAGATTCCGACATGAGCCCAAGTACCCGCACGATCCTGATCGTCGACGACGACACTGCGATGCGAGAGATGCTGCTCTCCCTGGTCGAGGAGCACGGTCTCGTCGCGACCACGGCTGCCAGCGTCGAGGGCGCGCTCGATCAGGTCCGGGAGCGGGAGTTCGACGCCGTGCTGTCCGACATCCGCATGCCCGGACGCACCGGGATGGAGCTGCTCGGCGAGCTGCGCGAGCTGCGCCCGGACACCCCCGTGATCCTGATGACCGCCTTCGGCAGCATCGATTCCGCCGTCGAGGCGATGCGCGACGGCGCCTTCGACTACATCACCAAGCCCTTCAAGCGAGGAGTGGTCCTCGCCACCCTGGAACGCGCCTTCGCGCATCGCGCGCTCGAGCTGGAGAACCGGCGGCTCCGCCGGGCCCTCGACCAGACGACCGCGTTCGGCGATCTGATCGGGACGAGCCCCGCCATGCGCGAGATCTTCGCCCTGATCCGCAAGATCGCGAGCAACCGCAGCGCGGTGCTCATCACCGGCGAGAGCGGAACCGGAAAGGAGGTCGTCGCCCGCACGATCCACTTCACGGGCATCCGGGCGGACCGGCCCTTCGTACCGATCAACTGCACCGCCATGCCCGAGGGGCTGCTCGAGAGCGAGCTCTTCGGCCACACGCGCGGCGCCTTCACCGGCGCGCATGCGTCCAAGAAGGGCCTGTTCGAGGAGGCGGACGGCGGGACGCTCTTCCTCGACGAGATCGGGGACATGCCCCTCGGCCTGCAGAGCAAGCTGCTGCGCGTGCTCCAGGATCAGGAGATCCGTCCCGTCGGCGGCAACCGCTCCGTGAAGGTCGACGTCCGCATCATCTCGGCCACGAACCAGCCGCTCAAGCAGCGGATCGACGAGGGCTCGTTCCGCAAGGATCTCTTCTACCGGCTGAACGTGATCCCGATCCACATCCCACCGCTGCACGAGCGCCCGGAGGACATCGCGCTGCTCGCGGAGCACTTCGTGCGCAAGCACGCGCAGGGACGCTCTCGCTCGCTCTCCCCGGACGCAGTGGATCGACTCAAGCACATGCGCTGGGAGGGCAACGCCCGCGAGCTCGAGAATGCGATCGAGCGCGCGCTCGCACTGTGCGGCGCGGATCGCATCGAGGCCCAGGACCTCCCCGGAGCCATCGGCGAGGAGCTGCCGGCGGACCGCATCGAGGAGGCCCTCCTCGACCAGGCCGCCGCGCGCAGCTTCACGCTGCGGGAGCTCGGTGATCTGTACATCGAGCGTGTGCTCGAGATGACGAACGGGAACAAGGTCCGCGCCGCAAGGATCCTGGGCATCAACCGGCGAACGCTCTATCGTCGCGGCGAGTCTGCGCAGGAGATGGATGCGCCCGCACAAGAAGAGGAGAGGGCATGACCGAGATCCGCCACATCCTGGTCCCGACCGATTTCTCCACCCATGCAGCCAAGGCCATCGAGCATGCGGTCGAGCTCGCGCGAAGCTTCGGCGCGACGGTTCACCTGCTCCACTCCTATCACCTGCCCCTGCAGCTCTCGATGCCGGAACCCGCGGTGCTACCGGCGGGCTTCTGGGAAGATCTGCGCAAGCAGGCCGAGACGCGGCTCACCGAGCTGCGAAACGAGATCGAGGCGAAGGGGGTCGCCTGCCAGGCACACGCCTCCGCCGAGCCGCCTTCGCAAGCGGTGCTCGACGCCGCGGAGCAGCTCCACGCCGATCTGATCGTGATGGGGACGCGGGGGCTCACGGGTCTGAAGCACGTACTGCTGGGCAGCGTGGCCGAACGTACCGTGCGACATGCACCGTGCGCC
>CAZOTO010000078.1:13039-14846 GCA_964582775.1 uncultured Myxococcales bacterium | reverse complement strand
GATCGCGTCCGGCAGGAACCCAGCCTCGCGGTGCTCGCGCGGCCATGCCCCGGGGTGGAGCCCGACGCGGAAGAGGTGGTCCACGGGGATGGCGCGCGCCTGCAGGGCATCGAGCACGCGCACGCCTGCGCCCTCCGAGGCGCTCGCGCGGCGAGTGGCGCCGCGCAGCGCCGCATCGAAGGCGGTTGCGAGCTCGTCCTCGCGCGGTGCCCCCGATGCGCCGCACACCGCATCGACGCGATCCCAGGTGGCCACGCCGGCAATGGCCTCGCGTGCGGCATGAAGGGCCGCCGCGCGCAGTCGATCGTCGTCGTCGCTGCGAAGCAACACCCGATCGAGCTCCTCGAGCAGGATCTCCGCGACCGTGGCGAAGCCGGGGGCCTCGATCGCTCGGTGACGGCGATGTCCGAGCCGACGCACCAAGGCGCGCAGCGCCGCGTGGGCGCTCGCGTCGAGTGGGCGGCGATCCTCGCCGGCCAAGCGCTGCGCGGCATCGAGCGCGCTGTTCCAGTCCGCCGCACCGCGGATGACGGGAGCGCGGCGCGCGAGCCAGCGGGCGAGGGAACCGCAGGCTCGGCTCGTTTCCGCAGCGTTCCCGTCCGCCTTCCCTCTGGTGGGTGCAGCGCCGCCGAAGCGAGGCGACTCCGCGAGCCGGAGCACCGCGTCGCATCCCAAGCCGCGGAGCACGGCCTCGATCCAGTCTCGGGCGTCGCGCACCGCCGGCTCGCGCAGCGCGGGCTCGGGCTGGAACGCGGCGAACGGGATGCCCAATCGCGCGAAGACCGACTCGATCCACGGCGCATAGGTGTCGACGTGACGCGCGACGACACAGATCTGCGACGGATCCGCGCCCGCCTCGCCGAGCCGCACGATCTCGCGAGCGACGTGCTCGATCTCCTCTCGGGGGGTGGGGAGCGCGAAGGAGCGCAGTACGCCCGGTGGCGGCAGGCCCTCGGGGGGCAGCGCCGGATCGTCGATCACCTCGACGGGCTCGGGATCGAAGCGCCACGGCCAGCTCGCCCGCACCTCGCGCGCGAAGTCGCCGCCCCAG
Source organism: uncultured Myxococcales bacterium (assembly GCA_964582775.1). Taxonomy (GTDB): domain Bacteria; phylum Myxococcota_A; class UBA9160; order SZUA-336; family SZUA-336; genus CAZOTO01. Next base: position 13,795 of record CAZOTO010000078.1, on the reverse strand, counting down.
TCGGGTTGGAACATGCGCACCGGCGCGGCCTCGGTGAGCGCGTCGACGAGATCGCCCGCCGATCCCACGAGCTCGGTGGCGCCGTGGACTTCGATGGAGGCGAAGCCCAAGCGTCGCGCCCAGTGCGGGGCGCCGCGGGCCGCGCGACGGAACAGCCCGATGCGATCGACGAGCCCCTCGCGCGCGAGCGCGTCCAGGGCGTCCTCGGTGGCGCGGAGCACGTCGCGTACGTCGGCGGCGGCGTCGGGCAGTGCCGCGGGAGGAATGCCCGCGTCGCGAAGATCGCGCACGGTGGAGCCGAGAGCGCCCGCGAGGCCGGGGCGCTCGGCAAGCAGCGCTCCGAGCCGCGCGCTGCGCGCGGCTGCGTGGTGTACGACGCGCGTGACGGCCGCCCCGTCGAGCCCGCCGCGCAGGGGCGGTTCGCCGTGCTCGCAGGTCTCGTCGGCGCAGCGCTCGGCGAGCCCGCGCAGGGTGAGGATCGTGCGGCCGAGACTCGTGCGCGACGCCGTCGCGCGCACGGCCGCGCGCTGGCGCTCGCGCAACACCTGCGTCGAGGCCGCGATCTCGAGCACCCGCCGGATGGAGCCCACGATCGCCGCGCGCCGTCCGCTAGCGCAGCCCGCGGAAGAACGTGCGGATGTCGTCGACGAGCCGCTTCGGCTCCTCGAGCGCGGCGAAGTGACCGCCGGCGGGCATGCGCGTCCAGTGCCGCACGTTGTAGGCGCGCTCCACCCAGCGCCGCGGCGGCCGCATGAC
>CAZOTO010000078.1:0-13029 GCA_964582775.1 uncultured Myxococcales bacterium | reverse complement strand
AGCGCATGGTCTCGCAGTAGAGGCGCGTGCTCGAGGTAATCGACTGGGTGGCCCAGTAGATCATCACGTTGGCGAGCAGCTCGTCCTTGGTGAAGCGGCTCTCCACGTCGCCGTTGCAGTCGCTCCAGGTGCGGAACTTCTCGACGATCCACGCCGCGAGGCCCGCGGGCGAGTCGTTGAGCCCGTAGCCGAGCGTCTGCGGCTTCGTGCCCTGGATCTGCTGGTAGGCGGATTCGGACTTCATGAACTCGCCCGCAGCCGCCAGATCGGCGAGCTCCTCGGCCGAGAGCCCCTCCATCGGGTTCGCCTCGCCTTGCGGCGGGAACGCGATCGCGAAGTTCAGGTGGATGCCGCGCACGTGGGGGGCGTCGAGGATCCCGAGCCACGTCGAGACGATGGAGCCCCAGTCTCCGCCCTGTGCGCCATAGCTCGCGTAGCCGAGCCGGTCCATGAGCTTCGCGAGCGTTCCGGCCACGCGCGTCACGTCGAAGCCGGGCGTGCGCGGCGCGCTCGAGAAGCCGTAGCCGGGCATCGACGGGCAGACGACGTGGAAGGCGTCCTCGGCGCGGCCGCCGTGCGCCACCGGATCCACGAGTGGGTCGATGATCTTGTGGAACTCGAAGATCGATCCCGGCCAGCCATGCGTGATCACGAGCGGGAGCGCGTTCGGATGCGAGGAGCGCTGGTGGATGAAGTGCAGGTCGATGTCGTCGATGCGCGTGCGGTACTGCGCGAAGCGGTTGAGCAGCCTCTCCTGCGCGCGCCAGTCGAAGCGATCGTGCCAGTAGGCGAGGAGCTCGCGCAGGTACTCGAGCTCGGTTCCGTACTGCCAGTCCGCGCCTTCGAGCTGATCCGGCAGGCGCGTGCGCTCCAGGCGCTCGCGCAGATCCCGCAGGATGGCGTCGGGAACGTGGACCTCGAACTTCTCCATGGGCGGTGCTCTCCCTCTCTGGTCTATCCCGAGGGGCGGGTCCTCGGAGGTCTGTCCTCGGCACGCCGGCCGTCGTCGCGGCCTGCCCGCCGGCGCGAGTCGCCGTCGGTGCGCGCCATGAAACCACTGGTGCGGGCGTTGTGCAAGCGGCCCAGTCGGGCGAGGGGAATCCTCCGGATTGACACACCCGGGTGTGCTGATCCAGGCTGAGGTTGGATCGGCCAGGCTCGAGGACGAGGAGGAACGAGGTGCTCGCCCGGCCGCACGAGAGTTCCTCGAACCGCAGAGCCGATCGAGCAAGCGACCGGGAGGGCGTGCGGGTGCTCCGGTGACCCACCGGGGACGTCAACGAAAGGCCGAGAGAGTGCTGGACGACGGTCCCCTCGTCTCGAGTGCTGTTGCGAGATCGCCCGTAGGCACTCGAGGGGCGACACGAAAGGGTGTTCCAGCGCTGGGATCGCCCCTCCGCGCGGGCAATGGGCGATCGACTCTCCGGGTAGCCAGGTCCCGTGGAAGAGCGTCATCGTCACCCGCAACCTCGTTCGCTCCTGGATGCGATGCGCACGACCCTCGCTGCCCCCGTGTGGGCGGGCTCCTAGCGGAAGTCGTGCGACGCGGGCAGGGCGGCGGACAGCGTTTCCTCGTCGATCCGTTCGAATCGCTGCGCACGCACGTGCACCACGCCATCGCGACTCTGCAGCCGCCCCTCGACGAGCAGCAGCCCGGCCGTGTGTAGACAGGCGCGATTGCGCCGGCGCTGCTCGGGCGTCACGATGGCGTTCGCGGTGCCCGTCTCGTCCTCGAGCGTGAGGAAGAGCAGTCCCTTCGCGGTGCCTGGCCGCTGGCGCACGATCACGATGCCCGCCGTGCGCACCCACGCGCCGTCGCGCAGCGCGCGCAGCTCGCGGGCGCTGTGCACGCCGCGGCGCGCGAGCCCGGCGCGAAGATGCGCCATCGGGTGCTCGCCCGTGGTGAGCCCCGTGCCGCGGTAGTCGGCGACGGTGCGCTCCCAGGGAGTCATCTCGGCGAGCGGCGAGTCCGTCGTGGGCGCGGCGCGGCCGAGCAGCCCGCGCTCGAGCGCCGCTACCTGCCACAGCGCGGCGCGTCGATCGTGCCCCAGGCCCGCGCAGGCGCCGATCTCGGCCAGGCGTTCGAGCTCGTCGCGCTCGAGCCCGGCGCGATGGGCCAGATCGCCGAGCGAGGAGAACGGCGCCGCTGCCTCGATGCGCCGCACCGCGCCCTCGCGCAGTCCCTTCGCGAAGCGAAGCCCCAGGAGCACTGCGCCGTCTTCGGTCACGCGGCACTTCCCGCCGCTGCGCTGCACGTCGATCGGGAGCACGCGCACGCCGTGGCGCTGCGCGTCCTTCACCAGGCTCGCCGCCGAGTAGAAGCCGAGCGGGTACTGGTTCAGCATGGCGGTGAGGTAGCAGGCGGGGTGGTGCGCACGAAGATAGGCCGACGCATAGGCGAGCAGCGCGAAGCTCGCGGCGTGGCTCTCGGGAAAACCGTACAGCGCGAACGAGCGGATCTGCTGCACGATCCGCTCCCGCGCCGCAGCGTCGATGCCGCGCTCGCGCATGCCGCGGTGCAGCCGCTCCACGATGGCATCCATGCGCGCGACGGAGCGCTGGAAGCCCATCGCACGGCGCAGCTCCTCGGCCTCGCCGCCGCCGAAGCCCGCGACCACCATCGCCATGCGCAGCAGCTGCTCCTGGAACAGGGGCACGCCGAGCGTGCGCGCGAGGATCGGCTCGAGGTCGGGATGCGCGTAGGTGACGGGCTCGCGTCCGGCGCGCCGCGCGAGATAGGGCTGGACCATGTCGCCGGTGATGGGCCCGGGGCGGATGATCGCGATCTCGACGACCAGATCGTAGAAGCAGCGCGGCTTCATGCGCGGCAGCGTCGCCATCTGGGCGCGGCTCTCGATCTGGAACACGCCCATCGTGTCCGCCCTACGCATCATGGCGTAGGTCTCGGGGTCGTCGGGCGGAAGCCGCGCCAGGTCCACGTCGGCGCCGTCGTGGGTGCGCACGAGGGGGATCGCCTCTTCGAGCACGGCCATCATGCCCAGGCCGAGCAGATCGATCTTGAGGATGCCCAGATCCGCGCAGTCCTCCTTGTCCCATTGCACGACGGTGCGCCCGGGCATGCGCGCCGGCTCGAGGGGGACGATCTCGTCGAGCCGACCCTGCGCGATCACCATGCCGCCGGAGTGCTGGCCCAGGTGGCGCGGCAGCCCCTGCACCTCGCGCACGAGCCGCACGAGCTCGCGCGCGGGGCGGGAGTCGGGGTGCAGGTCCGCACGCCGCAGCGGCTCGGCGAGGGCGTCGTCACCGTCGGGCGTCTCGTGATGCGGGACGAGCCGCGCCAGCCGGTCCACCTGCGCGGGCGCGAAGCCGAGCACTTTGGCCATCTCGCGCACGGCGCTGCGCGACCGGTAGGTGATCACGTTCGCGGTCATGGCGGCGCCGCGCGGGCCGTAGCGGCGGTAGACGTACTGCAGGATGCGCTCGCGACGCGCGCCCGAGGGCAGGTCGAGGTCGATGTCGGGCCACTCGCCGCGCTCCTCCGACAGGAAGCGCTCGAAGAGCAGCTCGTAGCGGATGGGATCGATCGCGGTGATGCCGAGCGCGTAGCACACCAGGCTGTTCGCTGCGGAGCCGCGCCCCTGGCACAGGATCCCCTGCTCGCGGCACTCGCGCACGATGTCCCACACGATGAGGAAGTAGCCCTCGAGGCCGAGGCGGCGGATGATGCCGAGCTCGTGCTCGAGCTGCTGGCGCACGCGGGCGGGAATCGCGCCGCGGTAGCGCTCTCGGGCACCGCGCTCCGCGAGGGTGCGCAGTACACCGGACGGTGTCTCGCCGGGCGCGAGGGGGAAGTCGGGGAAGCGATGGCCCAGGTCGCGCAGCGTGAACTCGCAGCGCTCGGCCACGCGAAGCGTGTTCGCGAGCGCCCGCGGCAGATCGCGGAAGCGCTCGGCGACGAGCGATGCGGGCGCGAGGTGCCGCTCCGCGTTGGCGAGCAGCCGCCGCCCCGCGCGCGCGAGCGGCACCCCGTGCCGGATGCAGGTGAGCGCGTCGAGCAGGCGCTTGCCGTCGGGCCGCGCGTGCCGCACGTCGCCCGTGGCGAGCGGTTCGATTCCCGTGGCGAGCAGCCGCTGGTTGCGGCGCTCCTGGTCGGGATCGAGATGGCGGTGGATCTCGCCGAACGCATCCGCGCCGAAGACGGCGCGAACGGGTGCCACGAGCGCAGGCTCGCGCACGAGGGCGACGAGCCCCTGCGCGTGGGCGTCCAGCTCCGCCAGGGTCACCCGTGCGTGGGGCTTCGCGCAGCGTGCGTGTCCGAGGGTGAGCAGCCGGCACAGATTCCGGTAGCCCGTGCGGTCCTTCGCGAGCAGCGTCACGCGCCCGCGGGCCGCGGGCGGGTCGCCCTTTCGCGCCGGCGGGGGCGCTTCCTCGTCGAGCAGGGTCGCGCGCGCACCCACGATGGGGCGCAGGCCGTGTGCGAGGCAGGCGCGGTGGAAGCGCGGCAGGCCATACACTCCATCGATGTCGGCGAGTCCGAGCGCCGGGTGGCCGAGCTCGGCAGCGCGCGCGGCGAGGTCCTCGGGCAGCGAGCTTGCCTCGAGGAAGCTGAACGCACTGCGCAGGCCGAGCTCGACGTAGGCCGGGGTGCGCGGCCCCGCTCGGCGCGGGCTAGTCATACACGCCGTCTACGAACCAGCTCTCGTCCGCGGCGTTGCGGTACAGCCGGTAGACGCCGCCGTCGGAGAGCTCCACGTCGTAGTAGTCGCGCGCGAACGGGCTCTCGCCCCACCACTCGCCGACGAGCCGCCACGGCCCCGCGCGGTGCAGCACGCGTCCGCCGCGAAACCGTGCGTCACGAGAGGCGGGCGCGTCCTCGACGAGGGGATGGATGCGCTCGGGGCCGACGTCTCCCCACACGCGCACCGCGCACGGAGGGCGCAGCGCCCGCAGCGCCAGCGCGGCCCGATCCGGAGGGGTGGGGGCAGACGCCGGGGCCGCGGGCGTTCGCCGGGGATCCACGGCGAAGCGCTCCGTGGGCGCCGCATCCAGGCGGTGCGTGTCGTCGAGGCGGGGCGCGCCCACCGCTGCGGGGCCGCAGAGCGCCTCGAGCCGGGCCACGGTGGCCGCGAGCTCGGCCGGTGCGGGCAGCGGCGGCAGGAACAGATCGAGCTGGGCGGCCTCGACGTTGCCCGCGGTGGCGATCGCGCGCACGCGCTCGATGGGCGCGGGCGGTGGATCCCGCTCGAGCGCGAGTCGCACGAGGGAGCCGATCACCGGCGCCTCGTCCGTGGCTGCGGCCAGGTCGATCTCGCGCGCGAGCCGCCGCCCGTCCTCGAGGTCGAGCTCGAGCCGCAGCGCCCGGGCCGCCCGCCCACACAAGCGCAGCCGATGGGTGAGCCGCTCGAGCACGCCGCGCAGCAGGAAGGCGAGCGCATCGAGATGGTCGATCGGGTGCTCGTAGGACTCGGCCCCTTCCTCGAAGCGCGGCTCGGGAGGCACGGCGCGGAAGGGGGCGAGGTCCTCGCCGCGCGCACGCCGCGCCAGTCGTACGCCTTCTTCTCCCAGCCGCGCACCGAGCGCCGCCGGCGGCAATCGCCCCAGCTCGCCGAGCGTGTGTACGCCCCAGCTCCACAGCCGGTCCGCGAGCTCGCCCGGCGGGTCGAGCAGGTCGAGCGGCAGGGGATCGAGGAACGCCCGCATCCGGCTCTCGGCCACGATCGCTCCTCCGCAGCGATGGCGCGCTGCGAGCCGCGCCACGGTGCGGGTCGGGCCGATGCCGAGCCGGGCGGCACCGAGCCCCGTATCGCCGAGCCGCTTCTCGAGGGCCGTGAGCAGGCCGGGCTCGCTCGGGAAGAGCACGCCGAGACCGGCGAGGTCGAGGTGCGCGCACCCGGGCTCGGCCTCCTCCACGCGCGGACCGAACGAGCCCGCCACGTCGAGCAGTGCCCGGCGGGTCGAGCGCAGGCCCTCGAGCGAGAGTGGGCGGACGACGAGCTCGGGCTCGACCGCGCGGGCCTGGGCCTCGGTCATGCCGCGCATCCACCCGGCGACGATCACGGGTGGCTGCATTCCCGTCCGGGGGCGCGACTCCAGGATGGCGAGCGGCCGACCGGCGAGCTCCGGCTCCGTTCGCAGCGCCGCGGCGAGCGGGAGATCCGGCACGTACAGACAGGCGTAGCGCCCGCCGTGGCGAGGGGTGGGGGAGTCGACGTTGCTGGACATGGGGGGCCTCGGAGCGAAGGCTATTTTCGCCTTGTTTTCGCTTCCGGCCAAGGGGGGAGATCCGCGCGCAGGTCGCGTGGCCCGGCCGCGGCCGCTCTGTAACAATCGCCGCCATGTCGCAGACGGGTGGAGCGGAGGCGGGGGCGGCGGGAGCGCCGGAGCGGAAGCTGCGGCTGGGCGTGCTGGCCTCGCACTTCGGAAGCAACCTCCAGGCGATCCTCGATGCGTGCCGCGAGGGGCGGCTCGATGCCCGGGTGTCCGTGGTGATCAGCAACAACAGCGCTGCCGAGGCGCTGCGCCGGGCCGAGCGCGAGGGCGTGCCGGCGGTGCACCTGAGCAGCAAGACGCACCCCGACGCCGAGAAGCTCGACCTCGCCATGGCCGAGACGCTCGAGCGCCACGGCGCCGAGCTCGTCGTGCTCGCTGGCTACATGAAGAAGATCGGGCCGATCACGCTCGGCCGCTTCGCTGGCCGCATGCTGAACACGCATCCCGCGCTGCTGCCCAAGTTCGGCGGCGAGGGGATGTACGGCGATCGCGTGCACGCGGCGGTCCTCGCTGCGGGCGAGGAGGAGAGCGGCGTCTCGATCCACCGCGTGACCGACGAGTACGATGCGGGCCCCGTGATCGCCCAGGCCCGCGTGCCCGTGCGGCCCGACGACGACGTGGCGTCGCTCTCCGAGCGCGTGCGCACGCGCGAGCGCGAGCTGCTGGTGTCGACGCTGCAGGAGATCGCGCTCGGCCGGATCGCGCTGCGGGGGTGAGCGTCTGCGTCCGGGCGCGACCCCGGGACGGCCACCCGTCGCAGACATGCTCCGGTGTCGGCTACATTGGGCCCGAAAGGCGTCCCCTTCCCGCGGCGAGGAAACCGTTGTTCGAGAACGTCGAGCCCATCGCAGGTCCCGCGAGCCGCCCGCCCGCCACCTTCTGCGAATACGATCCGCGCTATCCCGCCGTCGCAAAGCTCGTCGCCGACGTGGTCGAGCGGCACCTGCCCGAGTGCAGCGTCGAACACGTGGGAAGCACGGCGATCCCGGGCTGCCCGGGCAAGGGCATCGTCGATCTGGTGCTGCTCTATCCGGAGGGCTGCCTCGAGCCTGCAAAGGCGTTGCTCAAGGCACTCGGCTTCCAGGAGCAGGGTGCGGAGTTCCTCCACCCCTGGCCGGAATCGCGCCCGATGCGCATGGGCACGGTGACCTACGACGGCGAGTCCTTTGCGGTGTACGTCCACGTGGTGGCGGAGCACGTCCACGAGGCCAGCCGCTTCCGGCTCTTCCGCGATCGGCTGATCCGCGACCCCGAGCTCGCACGCGAGTATGTCGAGCGCAAGCGCGAGCTCGTCGAGCGCGGCGTCACCGACGCGGACGAGTACACGGAGCGCAAGCGTCCCGTGATCGAGCGGATCCTGGGCGACGACTACTGAGCGAGCCGCGCGGGCGGCACGGAGGGGCGGATGATCGATCTCTACACGGCACCGACGCCCAACGGATGGAAGGTCTCGATCCTGCTCGAGGAGATCGGCTTGCCGTATCGCGTGCACGCCATCCAGCTCCTCGAGAACGAGCAGAAGCAGGAGGGCTTCCTTCGGATCAACCCCAACGGCCGCATTCCCGCGATCGTGGACCGCGACGAGGGCGACTTCGCGGTGTTCGAATCGGGGGCGATCCTGCTCTACCTCGCCGAGAAGACGGGCCGGCTCTGGCCCGCGGACCGCAAGCAGCGCTCGCTCGTGACGCAGTGGCTCATGTTCCAGATGGCGGGCGTGGGGCCCATGCAGGGACAGGCGCACGTGTTCCTGCGCTACGCGCCCGAGCGGATCGACTACGCGATCCGCCGCTACCAGACGGAGACGAAGCGGCTCTACACCGTTCTGGATCACCGTTTGGCGCAGGCGGAGTATCTCGCCGGCGAGTACTCGCTCGCGGACATCGCCACCTGGCCCTGGGTGTGCTTCCACTCCTGGGCGGGCATCGAGCTCGACGAGCTGCCTCATCTGGCGCGCTGGCTCCAGACCGTGGGAGAGCGGCCTGCGGTGCAGCGCGGTCGCGATGTGCCGGTGCCGTACATGCCACGTGGGGACGAGGGAAGCGAGGCCGCCGAAGGGGCGCGCAAGCTCCTCGTCTGACGGACGGGGTTGCGGGCGGGCGAAGTACGGGCGAACGAATGTCCTCGCGCGCGCAAGCGCGCAGACCCTCGTGACCCGGACCTTGTGATTCCTCGACCTCGAGACCCGGAAGGCAGCCAATGACGGCACAGAGACAGGCGGACCCGAAGCTTCCCGAGGCCATCCGGGCGCACGCGGCCTACGTCTGGCCCGAGGCGGCCGTGGACATCGTGCGCTGGGAGCAGGACGGGATCCGCCGCAACTTGCCGGATCTGGCCATCGTCCGCGTGGCACCGCCCGCTTCCGGTGGGCCGTGGATCCACCTCACGGCGGGTGCCTCGATCGATCCCATGGAGGACGGCTACGGGCTCGAGTTCCTGCTCGCGGCGCCGGCGGACGAGCCGCTCGCGGTGAAGCTCCTCTCGATGGTGGTGGAGCTGCAGGCGGATCCCCGCTATCCGCTCCACATGGGGCAGGTGCTCGAGATCGGCCAGCCGTGGCTTCCGGGCGCGAGCTGCGATCACCTGTTGGTGACGCTGCCGGGTGCGTTCGATCCCGAGCTCGAGTGGCTCACCCACGGCGAGCGCCGCGTGCGCTTCGTATGGCTGGTTCCGATCACGGCGGCCGAGGCGGCCTTCGGCCGGGAGAAGGGCTTCGTCGCCCTGCAGGAGCGCCTGGGCGCCGCCGGGGTCGATCCGGTCGCGCTCGTCCGCGCATCGGCGATCTAGTCCGAAGAGGGGTTCGCGGGCTGCTCCCCGGGGCGGTGCGCCGGGCGCAGGTGGACGCGGAAGGGGAGCACGGTCCCCGGCACGTCCCCGCGAGTGCGCAGCACGGTAGCCCGGCCGTCGAGACCTTCGAACAGACCGCGATCGAAGCGCGCCCGCTCCCTGGCCACGTGCAAGGAGTGGGTGGCGAACGAGCCGATTCCCGGCTCCGTACCCAAGACGAGCGCGGTGGCGCGAGCTTCGCGAGCGGCGCGGGCGAGCCGCATCCACGCGGCCGCGCCCACGGCGGCGCATTCCCGCGGCCGCGCTCCCACCAGGTCGAGGATCACCGCCGAGAATCCCGTTCGCAGCAGCAGCTCGGCGGCGCGCAGGGCGGCGCGGGGCGTCGGCGGGCGCACCCAGAGCACGCGATCCAGCGCGACGCCGGCCCGGCGCAGATGGCGCGGATCGAGGGCATCGGTCAGGTCGACCCAGCCCGCGAGCCCGCCGCGGGTCGTCGCCTCGGCAGTGGTGCGGTAGGCGAGTGAGGTTCGCCCCGAAGAGACCGCGCCCCCGAGCTCCACGATGCACGCACCCGCGCTCCCCGAAAGGGGGCGGAGGAGGGCGTCCGGTGGGAACGGGGCCTCCTCCGCCCCGGGGGGGATGCGATCGGCGGGATACGAGGGGAGGCTCGCACCCAGGCGCACGCGGGCGTCGGTCCGGGGGTCGAGCCCGTGATCGCGCAGCGCGCGGAGCGCACGCTGGAGCCGGCCGTCCGGGCCGGCTACAGCCTCGGTGTCCGGAACGGCTTCGGTGGGAACGGCAGCAGGCCCCTTCATGATCCGATCTTCGCCTTTCTTTCGTATTCGAGTCAAGCCTGGGCTCGGGGGGTGCGCGGATCCCATGCGAGGTCGAAGATCGGGACCCGGCCCTGCCGCCGGGTGGACGACCGGCATGGCGAGGAGGATCGAGCGTGGTCGAGAAGGTGAGCTTCCGCTCTACTCCCGTGTGGATCGGCCTTGGGCTCCTCGTCCCCCTGCTCTTCGTGCTGCTCGGCGCGATGGAGACCTGGGGGGCGCTCCGCGATCTAGGCCTGGCGAAGCAGAGCACCGCATGGCCCGTGGTGCGCGGCGTGGTGACGGCGGTGACGTATGGTGCCGGCGGCGACGGCGCTCGTCCTGCTCGTCCGGCGCATCGATTGGAGGCAATGAGGGGACGATCGTGGGCTCCGTAGTGCGCTTCGCCTCGCGTATGTCCGGCGTGAAGCCGTTCCTGGTGATGGAGGTGCTCGAGCGCGCGCTCGCGCTCGAGCGAAGCGGCGTGCGCGTGATCCACCTCGAGGTCGGCGAGCCCGACTTCCCACCGCCGCCCGAGGCGGTGCGCGCCTGTCAGGATGCGCTCGGCGAGGGCTTCACCCGCTACACGGACAGCCGCGGTCTGCCGGAGCTGCGCGAGGCGATCGCGCGTGCGCACGAGCGGCGTACGGGGATCCGCGTCGATCCCGAGCAGGTGCTCGTGACGCAGGGAACGTCGCCGGCGATGCAGCTCGTGCTCTCGCTCCTCGTCGATCCGGGCGACGAGGTGATCCTGGGTGCGCCGTATTACGCCTGCTACCCGAGCTTCGTGTGCGTGGCGGGAGGCGTGCCCGTGCTCGTACCGACGCGCGCCGAGGACGGCTGGGCGCTCGACGTCGATGCCGTGCGCGCGGCGGTCACGTCGCGCACGCGCGCGATCCTCGTCGGCTCGCCGGCGAATCCCACCGGCGCGATCCAGAGCGAGGCCACGATGCGCGGCCTCGCCGAGCTGGGGATCCCGCTCGTCTCCGACGAGATCTACGACGGGCTCGTCTACGGCGGGGCGCGCGTCCCCTCGGCGCTCGGCCTCGCCCCCCACGTCTTCGTGATCGACGGCTTCTCGAAGCGCTACGCGATGACCGGCTTCCGGCTCGGCTACGTGATCGCGCCGCGCGAGGCCGTGCGTCCGCTGCAGAGCCTCGCGCAGAACCTGTTCATCTCGGCGAGCGGCTTCGTGCAGCGTGCGGGCGTCGCCGCGCTCGCGCACGGCGAGGGTCTGCTTCGCGAGATGTGCGCGGCGTTCGCGCGCCGCCGCGCGCGGCTGCTCGCGGGGGTGCGCTCGCTCGGCCTCGACGTGCCCTGCGAGCCCGCGGGTGCGTTCTACGTGTTCGCCGATGCGCGCCGCTTCTCGCGCGATTCGCGGGCGCTCGCCTTCGATCTGCTCGAGCGCGCACACGTCGCCGTGACGCCGGGGATCGACTTCGGCGAGACGGGCGAGGGCTGGCTGCGGCTATCCTATGCCGCATCCGAGGCCTCGATCGACGAGGCCATCGAACGCATGAGAGGGGTGCTGCGATGACGAATCCGGCAATGACCAGCGCTGCAGTGGCGATCCTGGAGGGTCCGAACCGCGAGCAGGCCACGTATTGGAGCGAGGTCGCGGGGCCGAAGTGGGTCTCGCTCGAGCGGCACCTCGAGGCGCAGATCGGCGCCATCGGGCAGGAGGCGATCGATCGGCTCGCCCTCGCCGCAGGAGAGCGGGTGATCGATGTGGGCTGCGGCTGCGGCGGAACCAGCCTGCGCATCGCGCAGCGCGTGGGGCGCGGGGGCTTCGTGCTCGGCGTGGACCTATCGCAGCCCATGCTCGGGATCGCGGAGCAGCGCCGTCGCGAGGCGGGCATCGACAACGTGTGCTTCGAACACGGGGACGCGCAGATCCACCCGTTCGAGCCGCGCTCGTTCGACGCCATCTTCTCGCGCTTCGGCATCATGTTCTTCGCCGATCCGCTCGCGGCGTTTCGCAATCTCGTGTCGACACTGCGGCCCGGAGGCAGGATCGGCTTCGCGGCCTGGCAGGGCATCGACCGCAACCCGTGGATGATGGTGCCGATGCGGGCGCTGGCCGGCGTGATCCCGCTGCCGCCCGCTCCCGATCCGCACGCGCCGGGTCCATTCGCCTTCGCGGATGCCGGGCGCGTGTGCGCGATCCTCGAGGCGGCGGGCTTCGCGGACGCGCATGCGCAGCCGCTCGAGACGACGATGTCGCTCGGCGGAGCGAAGACCGTGGAGGAGGCGGTCGATTTCCTGCTCGAGATCGGCGCCGCCGCCACGGCACTGCGCGAGGCCGGAGAGGATGCGCGCCCCCGTGCGCGCCGCGCCATGGCCGATGCGCTTGCCCCCTACGCGACACCGGCGGGTGTCTCTCTGGCCGGGGCCGCCTGGATCTTCACGGCCCGTGTGTCCGGAGAGGGCTCCGGGCGGGAATCGTGCTGAGCCCGCTCGACACGGTGGCGGAGCTCCTCGAGAAGTACGGTCACGAGGAGGCCGCGCGCATCGCCCGCTCGCTCGCGGCGCGCGACGAGATGCGTATCGAGGGCTTCTGGCAGGATCTCGGCGCGGACGGCGTCTGGGGCCCCGAGGGTTCGCTCGCCGCGATCGAGCTTGGTTCGATGCAGGAGCGCGGCGAGCCGGACGCGGCGCTCGCGCGCGATCGCCAGCGCTTTGCACGGGCGCTGCGCGCGGTGGCGCAGGACATGGAGCTGTGCGGCTTCGCCACGGGGTCCTCGCGCGCCTGGTGCGAGCGCCTGCGGGAGCGCGCGTAGCGGCGCGCGACCGCCCGGGCGCTGCGGCGGTGCGTGTCACGTAGCGGTGTCGCCGAAGAGCTCGCGCCGGACCTTCTCGCGCCGCAGCTTGCCCGCGGCGGTGCGGGGAAGGGCGTCGGCGTACGAGACGCTTCGCGGCAGCTTGAAGCCGGCAATCCGCGCGCGTGCGCTCTCGCGCAGCGATTCGAGGGAGGGCCGAGAGCCCGCGCGGGAAACGATCACGACGTGTACGGCTTGCCCCCACTCGGGATCGGGTCGTGCGACGGCACAGACCTCGGCGACGTCGGGGTGGGAGAAGAGCGCGGCCTCCACCTCGGCGGGGTAGACGTTCTCCCCGCCGGTGACGATCAGGTCCGAGCGACGATCGTGGATGTGCAGATCGCCCCGCGCATCGAGGAAGCCGATGTCGCCCGTGTGCAACC
>CAZOTO010000077.1:0-15239 GCA_964582775.1 uncultured Myxococcales bacterium | reverse complement strand
TCGGCGAGGACGGCGACCACAACACCGCGGGCATCACCGGCACCGCCATGCGCGTCGTGAACGCGATCCCCGCGGTCTGCGCAGCAGCACCGGGCGTGCTGTCGATCGTCGATCTTCCGATCTTCACGGCACGGGTTCCGCGCCGCAAGTAGTCCAACTGCGGGAATGCGGCGCTGAACCGGACAGAACCGGGAGGGATCGAATCGTGACCCGGACGCACGCAGCCATCTGTCGATCCTGCCACGCCGGCTGTCCCATCCTGGTCGATCTCGAGCAGGGACGGCCGGTTCGTGTCGTCGGGGATCGCGACAATCCCGTGTATCACGGCTACACCTGCGCACGAGGCCGGGCGCTCCCCGAGCAGCACACCCATCCGGAGCGGCTGCTGCACACCATGAAACGCGACGAGGATGGAGGGTATTTCCCGATCCCGCACGAGCAGGCGATCGAGGAGATCGCGGAGCGCGTCCAGGAGATCGTCGATCTCCATGGACCGCGCGCGGTCGCTCTCTACTCCGGCACGTACTCGGCGCTCTATCCCGCCACGACCCCGCTGGCCTACGCATGGATGAAGGCGATCGGATCGCCGATGCTCTTCACTCCCGCCACGATCGATCAGCCCGCGAAGCTCGTCGCTCCGACCCTGCTCGGTGTATGGGAGGCGGGCCCCCAGCCGTTCGAATCCGCAGACACGTGGATGATGGTCGGGGCGAATCCTCCCGTCGCCAAGTCCATCGGCATTCCCGCCTACAACCCCTCGTGGCACATCCACGAGGGACGCAAGCGTAGGATGAAGCTCATTGCGATCGATCCGCGGCGCACGGAGTTCGCCAAGCTCGCAGCGCTGCATCTGCAGCCCCGCCCGGGAGAGGATCCGACGATTCTCGCAGGGCTGATCCACGTGATCCTGCGCGAGAACCTGCACGATGCCGACTTCGTGCGCGAGAACACCGTCGGGATGGATTCGCTGCGCGAGGCCGTCGAGCGATTCACACCGGAGTACGTCGAGCGCCGCGCAGACGTTCCTGCCGAGCACCTCGTGCGCGCAGCTCGGCTGTTCGCCGGCGCACGACGCGGCTGCGCGTATGCGGGGACCGGCCCCAACATGTCGCGCCGCGGGCTCCTGACGGAGTATCTGGTGCAGTGCTTGAACACGCTCTGCGGTCGTTGGCTCCGCGCGGGGGAGCGCCTGCCGAATCCGGGCGTCCTCACGGCCGAGCTCACCGTGCGCGCCCAGCCGGCCCCACCCAGCCCGGGCTGGGGCTTCGGCGAGAGACTGCGGGTGCGAGGACTCGCGGATACGGTGGCCGGGCTACCGGTTTCCGCACTGGCGGACGAGATCCTGCTCGAGGGCGACGGACAGGTGAAGGCGCTCTTCTGCATCGGAGGCAATCCGATGGCGGCATGGCCGGATCAGCACAAGACGTACGAGGCGATGAAGGAGCTCGAGCTTCTCGTCCACTTCGACATCCGGTGGTCCGCCACTGCGAAGCTGGCCCATTATGTGATCGCCCCGACGCTGCAGCTCGAGCAACCGGCCATGACGCTTCCGCTCGAGCTGCTCAAGCCCTACGGCTCGGGGTACAACCTGCCGTACGCGCAATACGCACCGGCGCTGGTGGATCCGCCGCTCGGATCCGACGTGATCGACGAGTGGAGGTTCTTCTATCGCCTGGCGCAGCAAATGGGTCGTTCCCTTCGCATCCGTTCGGGGTACGCGCTGGGACCGAGCAAGCACAGACCCGGCCGCTTCGATCTCGACATGGAGAACGAGCCGTCGACGGACGATCTCTTCGAGGTCATGACGAAGGGGTCGCGCATTGCGCTCGAAGAGGTGAAGCACCATCCCCATGGGCAGATCTTCGAAGAGCCTACGAGCATCGTGCAGCCCAGGGATCCCGCATGCACGGCCATGCTCGATCTGGCGAACGACCTCATGAGAGAGCAGCTCCACGAGGTTGCGGGCGAGCCCATCCATCCGCGTACGGACTTCGCGTTCCTGCTGATCTGCAGGCGGATGGCCGACCCACACAACTCGTCCGCGAGGGACATTGGTCGCCTGAACCGCAAGTATCGCTACAACCCGGCTTTCGTACACCCCGACGATCTGCAGGCTCTGGGTGTCGCGCCCGGGGACGTGATCGAGATCCGCTCGAGTCATGGTTCGATCGTCGCGATCGCCGAGGCCGATGAGGATCTCCGGCACGGCCTCGTCTCGATGGCTCACTCCTTCGGAGATCTCCCCATCGAGGAGAACGATGCACGGGTCCGCTACCTCGGAAGCAATACCGGGCGGCTCACACCGGTGGATCGCGACTACGACCCTTTCACCGGCATCCCGCTCATGAGCTCGATCCCGGTGAACGTGTATCGCTTCCGGGGTGCCGTCCTCGACTGATGTCGGACATCATCGGCGTCGTGACGTGTCTGGTGCCCCTGGCCCGTGACGCCCCGCCTCCGCAGCACGCCCCTCGAACGAACCACGGTCGGGGGCCGTGTCGCTCGTATCGCCGAAGCGCATGTCCTGATCCGACTCCTGCCCTGCGTGAATCACCCGGCGTTCGCCAATATCGGACGGTCAGTCGAGACGGTCGACCGTATCGTAATCCGGGCGAGTCACATCTGATTTTTTGCTTATCAGCGTCCCCGCGTTTCTGATAGGCTTGCGACGCGCTAGCCGGCCAACCCATGGGTGGGGAGGTTCCGGCAATGATGTGGATCAGTTCGGGAAGAGGTGTGCGCGCCGCTCTTGGCGTTGCGTGCATCGTGATCTCGTTCGGCGCAAACGCACAGCAGACCGACTCGACACAGTCGCCGTCGCGTACGGCGAGCAGAGGTGTCGAGGAGATCACCGTCACGGCAGAGAAGACCGAGCGGAGTCTTCAGGACACTGCCATCGCCATTCAGGCGTTCGATGCTCATGCAATCGAATCGCTCGGACTTTTGCGAGCGGAGGACGTCGGAAAGTTCACGCCGGGGCTCGTGTCGCTGCCCGGTCCGGTGGGAGGGATGGCCACTACCTATACCGGGCGCGGAGTGGGAGAGCGCGACTATATCCCCGGCCTCCCCCAGAGCGTCGGGCTCTACGTCGACGGTCTGTACATCGGAACGGCTCTGGGCATGAACTTCGCGCTCCTGGACATCGAGCGCTTCGAAATGCTGAAGGGGCCGCAGGGGACGCTCTTCGGCCGCAACACGATCGGTGGCGCAGTGAGCGTGACGACCGTAAAGCCTCAGCCGGAGTTCGGCGGCAGCGCGACGGTCGGCTTGGGAACCTACGATGAGCGCTCCTTCCGCGGCATGCTGAACGTTCCCCTGATCGAGGAGTCCTTGTTCGCCCGCGTCTCCGTGCTGCGCAGCCGGCGCGATCCGTTCTGGAAGAACACGTTCGGGAGCGACGACTACAACGATCTCGACGAGGGAGCCGCCCGAGTCGCCCTGCGCTGGCTCGCCACGGACAGCCTTACGATCGATTGGTCGTTCGATCGCACGAGCATCGACAACCACGGAGCAGGTACCCAGTTCACGCAGGTGGATCTCCAGATCAACTTCCTGAGCCAGCTGTGGGGAGGTCCCGATCTCAACCAGTTTATCCGGAGGGACGCCGGGGACTTCGGAACGAACGACCCGAATTTCCTCGAGGTGGACACCTGGCAGAACATTCTCACGCTCACCTGGGACGTGACCGAGAACACCGAGGTCAAATCGATCAGCGGCTGGCGCAAGTGGCGCGAGACCTCGAACGTCGATTCGGACGGCACGCCCGTGCGGCTGTTTCGCGCCGGCGATGCGCATTTCAAGGAGCGCTCGTTCTACCAGGAGATCCAGGCAACGGGGAGTCTCTTCGACAACCGTCTCGACTATGCGCTGGGCGCCACGTGGTTCGAGGAAGAGAGCGAGATGAACCACTGGCAGGCGTACGGCGAAGCGATCTACCAGGGACCCTACGAGGGTATCGCGAACCAGGTCACGGACACCTGGGGAGACAACTACTCCTGGGGCCTCTATGGCCAGACCACGCTGCACGCGACCGATCGGCTCCATCTCACCGCAGGTCTGCGCTACTCGAGAGAGCGCAAGGAGTCGATCCGGGGCCACTGCGGCATTCGCGTCACGGGATTCATCGGGACTCCCCCTTTCATCGCCTTCACCTATCCCGACGTGAGCCTCCCGTTCGACCAATGCGTGGCGGGAGGGGGCGCGTACTCGGATCTGAATGGGGCGACACCCGGCGTGCTGAGCGATCGCGTATTTCGGTCGGACAACTGGTCTCCGCTCTTTCGCGTGGCGTATGACTGGACGGACGAGCTAATGACCTACGCAAGCTGGACCCGCGGCTACCGCTCCGGCGGCTTCAACATGCGGTACTCGTCTAGAGTGGAGGGCATGGCTCCCTACGATGATGAGACGGTCTCGCAATGGGAGATCGGAATGAAGTCGCGTTGGTTCGACGACCGCCTGCAGCTCAACGGAAGTGCCTTCTACAGCGAGTTCACCGACATGCAGCTGTCGAGCTGGGTGAGCAGCACTACGGGAAACTACACGGTCCGCAGCAACGCCGGGCGCGCACGAATCCGGGGCTGGGAGCTCGAGGCCATTGCCGTTCCCGCCGAGGGATTGACCATACGACTCTCGCATGGATGGACAGCTTCAGACTTCGCAGAGCTCAAGGAGTGTGCCCCCCTGGACACGAATGTTCCCTGTGCCGTAATCGATCGTGCGTCCTACTACCGTGTCGCCGTGGTGCCGAAACGAACCTACACCGGTGCGATCTCGTACATGCTTCCCGCGAGCGACATCGGAACACTGGAGATCGCTGTGAACTTCCGAAAAATCAGCCCCATGGGATACCTGGCAGAGCGGGAGCAGTGGCATAACACGGCGAGCCGAACGTACGCAGTATACGGCACTCGAATCGCCCTCTACGATGCCTTTGGCATGAGCGGCCTCACCCTATCGCTCACGGGATCGAACGTGACGGATCGCTCGTACGTCACGAACGGCATCGACTTCGGATCCGCGGGAAGTGCTGGATTCACCGAGCAGATTTTCGGCGACCCGAGGCACTTCGTATTCGAAATCGGATACGAGTTCTAGGGGTTTCAAGGCCCATCGGGACCCAGCGGCGCTCGCCGGGCTCCGAGCGCGAACGAAAATGGCGCGTGACTCCCGGAGTCATGCGCCATTTTGCGCGGAGGCATCGAGCGCGATCGGTCCGCAGCGGAAGGACCGATCGCGGCAGCGACGCTCAGATCCGGTGTTCGGGATCCGGGGCGCCGGGGGGCGCGTCGGCCAGCGGGATGTCGGGGTACGACACCTGCTCGGCGTGGATCGTGATCGTGGCGCGTTGGTCGCCCGGCTTGTCGAACGGGTACACATCGACGTTCATGTAGTACCGCGCAACCGAGTTGATGAACGTTCGGTCCGGATCGTCCGTGAGCTCGGCGATGCCCCGAACCTCGACGTAGCGATTCGGGTTGTTGCGATGCGGCACCGAGATCGCGATGCGCGGATCGTTCACCAGGTTCTTGTACTTCTGGCGCGTCTTCACCGTGCTGATGCGGATGTACTCCCCATCGAACATCAGGCCGACCGGATTCACCGACAATCGCCCATCCGGGCGTACCGTCGCCATGTGGCCGATGGGCAGATCCTTCAGGATGTCGTGGCACTCCTTGGGAATGGGCTTGGTCTTGGGAAACTTCATCACAGCTCTCCTGCCGGCTTCGAATCGGCCGATCTGGTTGGCGCCAGGATTATCGACCAGGTTTCAGCGCTTGACAACGAATCCCGCCGCCACGCGATCCCAGGTCTCCGGGGTGACCCCGCGCTCACGCAGCTCGAACTTGCGGATGCGCCCCGTCGGGGTGTGCGGGAGCTCCTTCACGAACTCGATGTAGCGCGGAACGAAGAAGTAGGGCGCGGTGTCGTTCACGAAGCGGGCGAGCTCATCCGGCGTCACGGTCTGGCCCGGTTGGAGCACGACCTCCACCTTGATCTCGGATTCGGACTCGAGCTCGGCGGAGGGAATCCCATACGCCGCGGTTTCTGCGACCGCAGGATGCGCATTCACCGCAGACTCGATGGCGAAGGACGATACGCTCCGGCCCTTGTAGCGAAGGTAGTCCTTCTTGCGATCGAAGAAGAAGAACTGGCCGTCTTCGTCCTTCCGAGCGAGATCGCCGGTGTGGTACCAGAGATTGCGCAGGGACGCGGCAGTGGCTTCGGGATTCTCGAAGTATCCATTCGAGAGCGTGAACGGCTTCGACGAGCGCACGCAGATCTCACCCACGTCTCCCGCGGCAACCTCGACGTCGTCGTCATCGAGCAGTCGCACTTCGAAGCCGGGAGCAGGGATTCCGCAGGCGTTGGGCTTGAACTTCGTGACGCCGTCGTCGCAACGGAAGAGCACGGTGAACGCCTCGCTCTGGCCGTAGGCCTGCATGATCGCCTCGATCCCGAACCTCTGCTTGAACGCCTCGATCAGCGGCTCGGGAAGGGGGATACACGTCGCGAAGCGAACCGGGTTGTCTCGATCGTTGGGCTGCGGCGGCGTCTGCCACAGGATGATGCTCATGGCGCCCAGCGTGAAGCTGTGTGTGGCTCCGTAGTATCGGGTGCGGTCCCAGTAGGCCTTGGGAGAGAACTTCGAGTCGAGGCCGAACGGAATGCCCGCAAGCAACGCGGGGTAGACATTCGAGATCCACGCGGCCGAGTTGTACATGGGGAGACAGCAGTAGAGGACGTCACCTTCGCGTATTCCGAAGTTCCGAATCGCGTTCTCGGTACCGGAGATCCAGGCGTTGTGGCTCTGCATCACCCCCTTGGGACGACCGGTGGTTCCCGAGGTCCACAGCACCGCCGCCGTATCGGAGAAGCGAGCCACGCTCGGCGGCTCCGACCGGTCGCCGTCGAGGATCTCCTGGATGTCGACCATCACGACACCGGGAATCTGCGCCTCGGGCCGTCCATTCACGACGACGTGGGTGAAGGGTAGCCCGGAGCCGAGCTCCGCCACGCGCGGGAGGAGATCGCCATCGACGACGAGGATCCGCGCGCGGCTGTCCTCGATGCTGGTCCGCAACCACACGCCACGGTAGTCCGTATTCGTCGGGATCCAGACGGCGCCGAGCTTGGAGCACCCGAGCGACGCGAACACGCACTCCGCGCTGCTTCCCATGAGCAGCGCGACCGTCTCGCCGGGATTCACCCCGATCCTGCGCAGGCCGTTCGCAAAGGAGTTTGCAAGCCCGTTCACCTGACCGAAGGTGAAGCGGCGCTCCTCGGCCATGAGGTAGGTCACATCGGGAATCTGCTCGGCCTGGAGCACGAGAGCGCGGCCGAGTACCCGGTCGGCTCGATCGACGAGCGAGAGCTTGTTCACCGTTGCCTCCCTCTTGGAGCTCGCCGACGACTCCCCTACCCGAGGCTGCTCTCGAGAACCGACAGGCCGGATGCGAAGCCACCCATGCGAAGCTCGAGCGCCTTCGCCCTTCGGTAGTAGAAGTGCAGGTCGTTGTCGACGTCGACGCCCGCACCTCCGTGGAGCTGTTGGGCGCTGAATGCCACACGCTGCGCAGCTTCACCCGCGAACGATTTCGCGATGGCAAGCTCCCGCGCAGCCGATCCCGAATCCATGCGGCACACCGCCTGGTACGTGGTCCAACGCGCGCCCTGCACATCGATGAACATGTCGGCGATGCGATGCTGGACGACCTGGAACGTTCCCAGCGGTCGATCGAACTGGATACGCTCCTTCGTGTAGGCGGCGGTGGTCTCGAGCTCGTGCTCGGCCCCGCCTACGAGCTCTGCGCATTGCAGCGCCGCGCCTCGATCCTGGACGGCGCGCAACAGCGGCAATCCTGCATCCACAGCGCCCAGAATCCGATCCGACGCAACGCGAACGCCATCCAGGTCGAGGCGGAACTGCTTGTCCGGCGCCATCGTCTTTTGAGAAGCGATGCGAAGTCCTTCGCTCTCGCGGTCCACGAGGAAGAGCGTGATCCCCTCTTCCTCTCCCACGCTTCCCCGCGTGCGCGCGGCCACGACGATCTGATCCGCCACGAGCGCGTAGGGGACGAAGAGCTTGCACCCGCGAATCGCGTACGCCCCATCCTCGAGATGAGCCGTCGCTGCGATGTAGCGCGGATCGGCGACGGCCGAGGGCTCCGCCCACGCGAGCGTCAAGATCTTCTCTCCGGAAGCCACCTTCGGCAGGATCTCCTGCTTCAGCGACTCGCTGCCTCCACGGAGCACCGCCTCGGCGCCGAGAAACGTCGCGAAGAGAGCGGAGTCGAAAGCGGCCCGGCCGATCTCCTCGAAGAGAACGGCCGTGCCGAGCAGCCCCCAGCCTTCACCCCCGTACGCTTCGGGGATTCCGATCCCGGTCCAGCCGAGCTCGACCATCCTCGCCCACAGCTTCGGATCGTGACCGGACTCGGTGGACTCGAGCTGTCTCACGATCCTCTTGTCGCAGTGCGCCCCCAGGAAGTCGCGAGTGGACGTCCGAAAGAGCTGATATTCCTCGCCGAGCTCGAAATCCATGGGGGGAAGACCTCGCGGTGGAGCGAATCCGGGCTCAGCCCTTCGCCTTGCGGAAGATGGGCAGCATCTGCTTGTCGGTGATGTCCATGAAGTCGATCTCCACAGGCAGACCGAACGCGATCTCGTTCGATGGGCAGTCGATGCCGGCAATGAACCGCACGGGCGCCTCGTCCACCATGTCGACGAGAACGATGTCGAACGGAACACGGTACAGCGGGTTCACCTCACGCGTGAACGTGACCCAGCTATGCACCTTTCCTTTGCCGGTCGACTTCTCCCACGTGAGATCGTAGCTCTTGCACTTGTGACACATCGGGCGAGGCGGATGCATCCACGACTGACACTTGGCGCAGCGCTGGAAGCGAAGCTCGCGATGCTTCACGGCCTCCCAGAACCCCTCCTCGAACGACTCGGCGACCGGATCGAAGAAGTACTTGATGTATCTCTTGTTCAGCTCGAAGGCCATCGTCGCTACCTCCCGTGTCCGAGGATCAGGGCGCTCGTGGGAACGCCGAGTCCGGCCGTGACCAGGACGTGGTTCACGTCCTTGATCTGCGTGGTGGATGTTCCGCGGATCTGCCGAACTCCCTCGGCGATCATGTTCATGCCGTGGATGTAGGACTCCGACAGCATTCCACCCGAAGTGTTGATCGGAAGCTCACCGGTCGACCGGATGCGATCTCCGCCGGAGCAGAACGGACCGCCCTCTCCCTTCTCCACGAAGCCGAGCGCCTCGAGCTGCATCGGAACGAGCGACGTGAACGCATCGTAGAGCTGCGCCACGTCGATGTCCTTCGGCGTGAGATCGGCCATGCGGAACAGCTCCTTGCCCACCTCTTCCATCTCCGGGATGCCGATCTCGGGGCGATAGAAGCTGGTCATGCAGAAGGAGTCCCAGCCCGTGGCCATCGCTGCCGACGTGATGAACGCCGGCTTCTGCCTGAGATCCCGCGCACGCTCCGGAGTCGTCACGATGAGCGCCACCGAACCGTCGTTCTCGAGGCAGGTGTCGTGCAGCGTGAAGGGATCGCACATCATGGGAGAACGAAGGTACTCCTCCATCGTGAGCGGACGGCCGTAGAACATGGAGCGCGGATTGCGCAGCGCATTCTCGCGGCAGACGAGCGCGACCTGCGCCATCTGCTCGCGGGTCGCTCCCGTCTCGTGCATCCAGCGCTTGGTGAACATGGCCACCCACGACGTCGGGCTCTGGAAGCCGAACGGCATGGTCCAGCTCCAGTGCGAGTCGATCGGGATGTTCGTCGGCCGCCCGTACCGCACCGTACCGCTTGCGGGGCAAAGGGAACGGAAGCAGAGCACGTAGTCCGCCACTCCCGCGCTCACCGCCATCGCCGCGTGCTGCAACGTCGCGCACGAGGCACCGCCGCCCCAGGGAGCCTCGACGAAGTAGCGCAGGTTCGGGATCCCGAGACACCGCGCAATGTCGGACTCGCTGGTGAACTCCACGCAGAGACCGGCCGCCGAGCCGAACTTCGAGATGCCATCGATCTTCTCAGGAGGAAGACCGGCATCCGCGCAGGCGGCCATCGCGGCATCCACGGCCATGTGGATCTCGCTCCGACCGCTGTTTCGAGTGAATTCCGTGGACCCGATGCCCACGATGCATGCCTTGTTCTTCAGACTCATCGTCTACTCCCAGCGCTCCCGGTGGAGCTGCGATCCATGGGACTTCCGCCTCTCCCCCTACGAGCGCGTCGGAAGGGCGACGATGGCCGTGGCATTCGCGTGAGGACCCATCTGGTTCTCACCCACCACGTCCACCTCGACCAGGTGCTGGCCTTTCTCCACGAACTTGCGCTTCACACGCCCGTTGAACGTCATGCGATCGCCCGGGAAGTTCGGAACCGCGAGACTGATGGTGATCTTCTTGATCTCCCCCTCGGGTCCGGTCCAGTTCGTGAGGTAGGTTCCCACGAGACCGTTCGACGTGAGGATGTTCATGAAGATGTCGGGGGCACCCTTTTCGTTCGCGAACTTCGGATCGTGGTGCACCGGCATGAAGTCATGCGAGGCCCAGACGGCTCCCGAGACGATGAGGGTCGCATCGATGTCGCGAGCCTCCTCGGGGAGATCCGAGTTCTCCTGAACGTCTTCCCAATAGAGCTTCTTCACTTGCGTAGCCATCGTAGTGCTCGCCTCCTTGTCTCAGCCCTGGTAGAGCCGCCGGGTCGAAATCGGAGCCCGGTATTTCAGAACCTTGAACGTTGCCCTGCACACCACCTCGTCGCGCTGATTCTTGAAGGTGTAGATCATCAGCGCATAGCGCCCGACACCCATGCGCGTATAGTGGTCGTACTCCGACACGGGACCCACCGCGATCTGGCAGCTGATCATGTCGCCGGGCCGCACGGGGAGCAGGTACTCCTGCGTCTGCGAGGTCGCGACGACGCCATCGTACCCCTCGTCGTCGATGATCCCGAAGAGCTGGTTGTGCGGATCCTCCTTGAACGGGGGATCCATGCGGACGAAGCGATCCAGCGCCTCCTTCATCGGATCGAGCGACCAGGTCTGCACCATGGTCGGCGGCGCGATGACGCCTCCGTACTTGGAGCTCTTCGCGTATTCCTCGTCCGTGTACAGGGGATTCGCATCCTGCATCACCTCGCACCAGTGGCGGATGTCGGACGCGCTCACCTCGTCGTGGCCCTCGTGCCACTCCGACGCCTTCCCGATCAGGTGCCGGACCCGTTCGTAGTTGAAGCCCTTCTCGTCCTGCGAGTCGAACGGGCGGATCTTGTCGGTCTCGTTCTCAGCCATCTCTCGGGCCTCCTTCTAGGCGGCGGCCGCGCTCATTCGCGGCAGGATCCGCGCGAACTTGAGCAGCGTGTACTTGATGGTAGCCAGATCCTCGCCAGCTTGGTTCTGGAAGGTGTAGATCAAATCGACCAAGTAGCCGCGGCCGAGCTTCGTCTCCCCCTCGGAGACGTTGCCGACCTTCACCTTGTAGGTGAGGCGGTCGCCGATCCGGATGGGGCGCGCGAACTCCTGCTCCAGCTCGATGCCGACGGTGAGCGGATATCCCCCCTCGTTCAGCAGCTGATCGAGCCTCTCATGGGGCTCCGTGGGCTCCTTCGGAGGCCAGAGCGCCGGCATCGCCCATGCCATCGTCATGAGAGGAGGTGCCGTCTTCTCCCCCTTCTTGATCTTCTCCTCATAGGAGGGATCCGGATCCCCGATCAGCTCGCACCAATGACGGATGTCGGACTTGCTAATGGGATCCAGCACGCGGATCGGAGCGGACTCCTTCCCCACGAACGCTTTGATCTTCGAACTATCCACAGCCATGCTCGACTCTCCCTTTTCGTTCACCGCAAGCGGTCCGGCCGGGACCACCGGCGAGCGCCCCCGATTCGTTCATCGCGAGCGAGGCATCCCCACTCCCGCGAGCGCGATGATGTCACGAAGGACCTCGTTCGCACCTCCGCCGAAGGTCAACAGCATCTTGGCCAGGTACTCGCGCTCCATGTACCCACCTGCCGGCGCGAGGTCGTCGCCCGGCTCCAGCTCGCCGAACGAGCCCATCATGCGCAGGCCGAATCCGTGCAGGCGCTGGAACAGCTCGGATCCGAACACCTTGGTCATCGCGGCCTCTGCGAACGGAACCACGCCGCGCGCGGTCTGCCACGCCACGCGGTAGTTGAACAGACGCAGCACCTCGGCGTCGCGCTCGAGCTCGGCGAGTCCCCGGCGCACCCACGGGACGTCGATCACCTGCGCTCCGTCGAGTCGCGCCTGCCGCGCCCAGGTCGTGAGCTTCTCGAGCCCCCGGCGCATGCGCGAATGCGGCACGAGCGTGATGCGCTCCATCGCGAGCTGGGTGTTGATGTAGTCCCAGCCCCGGTTCTCTTCGCCGATCAGGCAATTCGCGGGCACACGCACGTTGTCGTAGAAGGTGATGTTCGAGCGGAAGTCGCCCATCGTGTGGAGCGCGCGACACTCGAAGCCCGGGCTCTTTGTATCGACCATGAAGATCGAGATCCCCCGGTGCTTCTTCGCGTTCGGATCCGTTCGCGCGGCGAGCCAGATGTAGTCGCAGAAGTGCGCCAAGCTCGTGAAGATCTTCTGGCCGTTGATCACGTAGTGGTCGCCGTCGCGTACCGCGGTCGTCTTGAGCGACGCGAGGTCGCTGCCCGCACCCGGCTCCGTGTAGCCGATTCCGATGTTGAGCTCGCCCTTGAGGATCGCGGGAAGGAAGCGCCGCTTCTGCTCCAGCGTCCCGTTGCTCATGATCGTCGGTCCGACGGTATTGAGCGTGAGCATGGGAATGGGAAGCGCGTAGTAGCCGGCCACCGCGTCGAAGAAGATGTATTGCTCGATGGGGCTCTTGTCCTGGCCGCCGAACTCCTTGGGCCAGCCGATGCCAAGCCATCCGTCCTTTCCGAGGCGGCGCAGGCATCGCGTGTAATGCGGCGCATCTTCGGGGCGACCCCCTTCGGGCAGCCGGTGGAGCTCCTCTTCCAGCTCGGGCGTCACCAGCTCGGCCAGGTAGTCGTACACCTCGCGCTCGAGTCGTTGCTGCTCCGGCGTGAGATCGAAGTCCATCGGCTCCAGCTACCTATCTTCCGCCGCGGTGGTGCCGCCGCACGGGTCGGGGGGGGGATCTTCCGGGGTTCGACGTCCTGCGGACACAGGCCGCCGGAGATCGCCGGAACGCAGATTACAGTGAATGAGAATTGGATTTAAGTCAAGGCGCGGAGCGGGCGGCGCGAGCCCGCTGCCTCGCGAAAGGCCAGCCCCGGGACCAGAGTCCGGGCGACCGGAGCCGGATCGCCCCTTCGGATTCGGAACCCTCGGATTCCATTTGAAATCGTTCTTGATGGTATTCTACCGCCGTCGATCCCCGGTACGGGGCGTTTCGAGGAGTCCGCATGGCGTCGCGTCCGACATCTCCTTCCCCACGGCGGCACACGAGGCGAAAGGGAAGCCCTGCGCGCAGCCATGCCGAGCGCAGCTCCCAGACGCGCGCCGCCGTGATCGATGCGGCGATCCGCTGCTTGGCCGAGAGCGGCTACAAACACACCACGGTGACGCGCATCGCGGAGCTGTCGGGAATCTCCTGGGGCGGTATCCAACACCAGTTCGGGACGAAAGCCTCGATCATCCAGGCGGTGCTCGAGCACACGCTCGATGAGTTCCTCCTCGGCATCCAGGAGATCAGCGCGCCCGACGACACGGTGGAGACCCGCGCACGCGTGCTCGTCGAGGGTGCGTGGAACCTGGTGAATCGCCCCGCATTCACTGCCTTCCTCGAGATCGTGCTGAGCCATCGGCATGTCCCTCGCCGCGAGAACCCGGCGGCCGCCTACATCGCACGCGTGTGGCGAGTGATGGTCGCGGTCTGGGATCACCTGTTCGGAGATCTCGGGCTCGACGACGAGCGCACGCGAATCGCCCGCAGCGTCACCTTCTCGACGCTCAGCGGGATGGCGATCGAGTCGATCGTGCGCACGGATTCCCCCGACTTCCAGCGCCCGCTCGAGATCCTGCAGGACACGCTGATCCGCATCCTTCGCGATCCTGCGAAGTAGGCAGCGGTCTCGCGCAGGGGCGCCAAATCGCGCACCGCGCACGAAACGAGGCGGTCAGTCGACGACGGCGTCGCGGCGCAGGCGCTCGATCTCGGCGGCGCTATAGCCCGCCTCCTGCAGGATGCGCGGGCCGTGCTCCTTCGCCTTCGGATCCACCCAGTGGATCACCCCGGGAGTATCCGACAGCTTCACCATGATTCCCGCCTGGCGGATGCGGCCGTGCTCGGGGTGCTCGACCTCGATCACCATCTCGCGTTGCAAGAGGTGAGGATCCGTCACCACCTCGCTCAGTGCATAGACCGGCATCACACAGGTGTCCGCGGAACCGAAGACCGACATCCACTCGTCGCGCGTGCGCGTGAGGAACGCCTCGCGGAAGCGGCGGAAGATCTCCGTCTGCTCGTCGGGCTTCGCATACTGATGCGAGGCAAGATCATCGAGCCCCAGGATCCGACACACGTTCGCGTAGAACTTGGCCTCGATGGCGCCGACGCTCAGGTACTTGCCGTCCTTCGTCTCGTACACGTTGTACCAGGGATACTGTCCCGTGAGCAGCGACCGGCCGCGGCTCGGCTCGTCGCCGGTCGCGAGGTAGGAGTCGATCACGGCGGACATCATGCTCACGACGCCGTCCGTGGCCGAGGCGTCGACCTGCTGTCCGCGTCCCGTGTTCTGGCGCGCGTAGAGCGCCGAGAGGATCCCGATCACGGCATGCATGCCGCCGCCCGCGCTGTCGGCCGCGGTGGCACCAGGAATCATCGGAGGACCATCCGCCGTTCCCGTCATCGCGACCACGCCACCGATCGCCTGGTAGTTGATGTCGTGCCCCGCGGAATCGCGATAGGGTCCCGTGAGCCCATAGCCCGTGAGCGCACAGTAGATCAGGCGCGGGAAGCGTTCGCGTAGGGTCTCGTAGTCTAGGCCGAGCCGCTCGATGGCCGAGGGGCGGAATCCGATCATGAACACGTCGGCATCGGCGAGCAGCCGGTACAGGATCTCGATGCCTTCCTTCTTCTTCAGGTCGAGACCGAGCGGGCGCGTGTTGCGCCGCATGCCGTAGGTCCACGACGGAGCCTTCCACTGTCGCGTCTCGCCCGAGCCACGCGGCTCGACCTCGACGATGCGGACGACATCGGCTCCCAGATC
>CAZOTO010000076.1:0-15476 GCA_964582775.1 uncultured Myxococcales bacterium | reverse complement strand
CGACATCGAAGAAGTGATCGGACGCCGTTTCGGCGATCGCTCCTGTTGTGCCGGAGAGCGATCGGCAGATGGCATCCTTTCACGAGACCGCGTCGACAGTGCGACGGAACGAACCTACCGCATCGACATCCATCCCATACGAACCCCGAGCGGAGAGTGGTTCGGCGCACTCCACACGTATCTCGACGTGATGGACCAAGTCGAACGCGAGAGGCGGCACGAGGATCTGCGTCGACAGCTGATCGCGGTATCCCAGCAGGCGGGCATGGCTGCGGTCGCGGAGCACGTGCTGCACAACGTGGGGAACGCGCTGAACAGCGTGAACGTCTCCGCTCGACTCCTCGCGGATGCGATCGATCGCTTCGATGCCGAGACCGTGGCCAAGCTGTCGAACCTGCTGCCCGATGCGGACGAGCTCTCCCGCTTCGTGCAGGAGGATCCCCGTGCGAAGCACCTTCCCGAGCTCCTTCGCGTGCTCGCCACGCATCTCCTCGAGCAGAGGGATTCATCCCGTGAAACGGCGCGTAGCCTGCAACGCAGCATCGTGCACATCCGGCAGATCGTGGAGGCCCAGAACGCGAACACCCACGGAGACTCGAAGCACGAGCCCGTGCTCCTCGACGAGGTCGTACGCGATGCCCTCGAGATCAAGGGAGCGGAGCTCGAACGCTCCGAGATCCAGATCGAAGCCGTGATCGAGCCCCTCCCCCCCTGCATCGGAGTCCACAACGCGCTCCTCGAAGTCGTGATCAACCTCCTGCAGAACGCGCGCGCTGCCATCGCGGATCACGACTCGGACGAACGTTGGATCTGGATCCACGTCCACCGCTCGGCGCCCGATCGCGCTGCAATCGAGGTGGCCGACAGCGGCATCGGGATCCGACCGGAGATCTTCCCACGGCTCTTCGAGCGGGGATTCACCACGCGACCCGAGGGCCATGGGATCGGCCTGCACTGGTCCCGATCGACGGTGCGTTCGTACGGAGGCGATCTCGTCGCGGCGAGCGACGGCCCCGGCTGCGGCGCGACGTTCACCGTTGATCTCCCCCTCGCTGCCGATCACACGAAAGAGGACAGCCCATGACGTCCATACCGTCGATCCCCCCACACGTCGTCAATCGACGCATCCTGATCGTCGACGATCTACCGGAGATCCACGACGACTTCTCCCGGATCCTGGCGCCGAAACCGGACTCGCGTGCCTCCCTCGATGCGCTAAAGGTGCAGTTGTTCGGAGACATTCTCTCGGCTCGGCCGTCGGTCTCGTTCGAGCTCGACTTCGCCAGCCAGGGGGAGCAGGCCGTAGCGTGGGCCGCACAGGCGCGGGCGGAGGGACGCCCCCATGCCCTCGCCTTCGTGGACGTCCGGATGCCCCCGGGATGGGACGGCATCGAGACGATCGAGCACCTGTGGCGCGCAGACCCCTTCCTCCAGATCGTGATCTGCAGCGCGTACTCGGACTACTCGTGGAACGACATCGCCGTCTGCTTCCCCACCACCGACTCGCTGCTCGTGCTGAAGAAACCCTTCGAGCCGGTCGAGGTCCTCTAGCTCGCCAGCGCCCTCACCCGCAAGTGGACCCTCGAGCAGCAGGACCGCCTCACGCGTGCACACCTCGAGGCACTCGTCGCCGAGCGCTCCTCCGAGATCGAACGCATGAGGAGCCAGCTCGACACGGAGCACAAGGAGCGTGAACGCATGGAGGTGGAGCTGCGTCTGGCGCAGAAGCTCGAGGCCGTGGGACAGCTCGCCGCCGGCATCGCGCACGAGATCAACACGCCCATGCAGTACATCGGGGACAGCGTCCAGTTCCTGCGCCAGGCCTTCGAGGATCTGCTGGCGGCGTTCGAGAAGGCGAACCGATGTACGGAGGCGCTGGGCATCACCGGCGGACACGACAAGCTCGTCGAAGAGGCGGCCGAGGCGGCGGACATCGCCGACTACGAGTACCTGTTGGAGCAGGGACCACGTGCGTTCCAGCGCACGCTCGAAGGCGTGGAGCGGGTGAGCTCGATCGTCCGCGCCATGCGCGATTTCGCGCATCCGGATCAGAAGGAGATGAGCCCCGCGGACCTGAACCGCGCGCTCCAGAGCGCCGTCATCGTGAGCCGCAACGAGTACAAGTACGTGGCCGACATCGAGACCGAGTTCGACGAGATCCCTCCGATTCCGTGCCACCTCGGTGAGATCAACCAGGTATTCCTGAATCTGATCGTGAACGCGGCGCACGCCATCGAGGAGAAGGTTCGCGGAACCGACGCGAGGGGAGCGATTCGCATTCGCACCGTACGAGAGGCAGGCCGCGTCCGCATCACGATCGCGGACACCGGGAACGGCATCCCCCGGGAGATCCAGAACCGCGTCTTCGACCCGTTCTTCACCACGAAGCCCGCCGGCAAGGGAACGGGCCAGGGTCTCGCCATCTCGCGCTCGATCGTGGTCGACAAGCACGGGGGCAGGCTCACCTTCTCGTCCACTCGTGGCGAGGGAACCGAGTTCCACGTCGAGCTCCCGATCGAGCATCCCTCGGAGGACGAGGAGGGCTGCGCATGATGCGGATCCTGTTCGTCGACGACGAGCCGCGGATCCTCGACAGCCTTCGCGATCTGCTCCGGCGGCATCGTCGCAAGTGGGACATGGTCTTTGCCGTGGGCGGCGAGGCCGCCCTCCAGCAGCTCGCCGCGCGCGAGGTCGATGTCGTCGTCACCGACATGCGCATGCCGGGCATCGACGGAGCCGCACTCCTGGCTCGCGTGAAGGAGCTGTACCCCCAGGTCGTCCGGATCGTTCTCTCGGGCTATTCCGAGCTCGAGGCCACCCTTCGCGCCGTCCCCGTCGCCCATCAGTTCCTCACCAAGCCGACGAGCGCGGAAGAGCTCGAGAACGTGATCGAGCGCTCCTGTGGTCTGCAGACGCTCCTGACGGATGAATCGCTTCGGCGGGCGATCGGATCCCTGCAGACACTCCCATCGCTATCGAGCGTGTACATGGACCTCACGCGCGTGCTCGCCAACGAACGCTCTGGTGCTCGGGACGTGGCTGCCGTTCTCGAGAGCGATCCGGCGATGAGTGCGAAGCTTCTCCAGCTCGTGAACAACGCGTTCCTGGGCCTGGGGCGCCGCATCTCGAGCGTGGAGAGCGCGGTGAGCTATCTCGGCTTCAACATGATCCGAAACGTCGCATTGTCCGCCGAGATCTTCGGCACGTGGAGCGCCTCTCAGATGGAGGGATTCGAGCTCGAAGCCTTCCAGACGCACTGCATCTGCGTGGCCGAGCTCGCATCGCACGTCGTCGGAGCGAATCGACGCCTGGCGGAGGATGCATTCACCGCAGGCATGCTTCACGACATCGGCGTACTGCTCCTGGCCGTCGCACTCCCCCAGAGGCTCGAGCAGGTGTTCCATGAGGCTCGGCAGACGTGCCGGCCGCTCCCGGTCGTGGAGCGGGAGATCCTGGGCACGAGTCATGCGGAGCTCGGCGCCTATCTGCTCGGCATATGGGGGCTTCCGCATCCCATCGTCGAAGCCGTCGCCTACCATCACGAGCCGCATCGGGTCTCGCAGCCCCGCCTCGACGTACTGGCAGGCGTTCACATCGCGAACGCGCTGGTGGGGGAGATCGAGGGACGAGAGGATCCGCACGTCGCCCGACCGGAGATCGATCCCAAGTACCTCGAGTCGATCGGGGCCGCGGATCTGCTCGAGGAGTGGAGAGCGCTCGCGGAAGAGATCGTCGGGCTACCCAATCCAGAGCTCTCACCGGAGGCACCATGATGGCCGATCGCGATCATCGAATCCTCTGTGTCGACGACGAGCCGAACGTCCTCGAAGGCCTCATGCTGCATCTGGCCCGACGCTGGAAGGTGACGACCGCCACGAGCGGATCCCAGGCCCTCGCAGTGCTCGCGCGCGAGGGACCCTTCTCGGTCGTGATGTCGGACATGCGCATGCCGGGCATGGACGGAGTCGAGCTGCTCGCCCGGGTACGCACCGATGCACCCGACACCGTCCGTGTCCTCCTCACCGGACAGGCCGATCTCGACGCCGCGATCCATGCCGTGAACGAGGGACAGATCTTCCGCTTCCTCACCAAGCCCTGCCCACCGGCGCAGCTCCTCGGCGCGCTCGGCGCCGCAGTTCACCAGTACCACCTGGTCACTGCGGAGAAGATCCTGCTCGAGCAGACGCTGCGCGGCAGCATCAAGGCGCTGATGGACGTGCTGGCACTCGCCAACCCGCAGGCGTTCGGACGCGCCAATCGGATCCGCAACCACGTCCTCGCCATCGCGCGCAGCCAGGGAGTCCAGGAGATCTGGCCCATCGAGGTGGCAGCCATGCTCTCGCAGATCGGATGGGTGACGCTTCCCGTCGAGACGGTCGAGAAGATCCACCGGGGACAGGAGCTCACCGCAGAAGAGAAGGGCATGGTCGAGCGACTGCCATCGATCGCCGAGAAGCTCCTCGAGGGCATTCCGCGGATCGACACCGTCCGGCAGATCCTCGCGCGCGTGGGACGTGCCCGATCGACGACGGCGAACCCGTCCCCCAACGACATCGTCGCGGTTGGTTCCGAAGCGCTCCGCATCGCCGTCGATCTCGACTCGCTCGAGGCACGCGAGATGTCTCGGTCCTCGGCACTCGAGGCGCTGCGAAAGCGCGGCGACGCGTACGATCCCGAGCTGCTCCAGTCGCTCGGCGGTGCAGCGTCTCGGGAACCCGAGCGTCGATGGACGCATCTCGAGATCCCCTTGTCCGCAATCGAGGTCGGCATGGTCTTCGATGAGGACGTCCGCCACGACAACGGTGTGCTCCTCGTCGCCCGCGGCTACGAGGTGACGCCCGGATTCATCGAGCGCGTGAACAACTCACGAGCTGGCATCACGATCAGCAAGGTGCGCGTGCGCGTACCCACCGAGACCGGATAGCGACACCCGATCGCATCAGCTCCCGAAGATCCAGCGCGCGGCGAGGAATCCCACAGCGGTGGCGAACAGGCAGCCGACCACCGTCACCGTCACGTTCACACCGGCCAACAGCCACGCGCCCCGCTCCACGAGCTGCACCGTCTCGTAGCTGAACGAGGAGAACGTGGTGAAGCCCCCGAGCACACCCGTGGTGAGCGCGAGGCGAAGCGTGGGCGAGTACATCTCGACGGAGACCCCGACGTGCAGGAAGGCGCCGATCACGAGCGAGCCCAGAACGTTCACCGCGAGCGTCCCGTGGGGAAACGACGTGCCGAGCATCGAGATCATCCACCCCGAGAGCAGATACCTCGCGCCGCTTCCCACGGCCCCTCCCAGACAGATCCACAGCAGGCGCTCCATTGCCTCCCCTTCGCTCGCTCGGGGTCACTCGATGGGATGCGCTCGATCCACGAAGATCGGCGACGACCACGCGCGCTCCTGCACCGGCGCGAGACAGCCGCCGGCATCCACGTCGGACGCCGTGCAAAGATCCACCGAGATCGCGTTCCCTGCGTCGTCGAAGCGGGTCGCGAGGGGATCTCCCGAGAGCGCCATCGACGGCTCCTCGAGCGCGCGCACGTAGTAGAGCACATCGCGCCCCGACGTCACGAACTCGGGATCCTCGAAGCGCGCGACGCAGCCCACGGGATCCGGCTCGCACGAGAGGACCTTCCACGGATCCTCGATCAACGGGTCGATCGCCTCGCCGTCCCGTTGCTGCGGGCGGATGCGGATCACCTCGATCGAGGCGATCGCGCGCCGCCGATCGCCCGGGTGGTAGCACTCACCACGGCACAGCCGCGCGAGCCGCTGCGCGGAGAGCCCGCCGAGGCTCGTCTCGGGACAGCCCGGCTTCTGCTCGAACGAGCCCACGGCGCGAACCTCGAATCGTGGATTCTCCGCCAGCGCGAGCTCGGACCCCATGGGTGCCCGTCCCTCGGGGCCGTTTAGCAGATCGAACCAGAGCAGGATGCGCGGCCCACTCGTCCCATACACTTCACGGCGTTGGAAGGCATCCCAGATCGCTTCCCGGCTGCGGTCGCGCGCGTGTACGGCCGCGAGCCCCCCCGGATACATGAACGAGGTCACCCGCTCGTCGTTTCCCTGGAAGCCGACGGTGACCTGCTTCGGGCTCTGGGGCTGCCGGGGATCGTCCATCTTCCCACCGCCGAAGACGGAGGTGAGGTACGCGAAGGGGAACGCGGGCGTGCCGCGCGTATCCATCATCATCGAGGGCTCGACCTGCTTGTAGCCCGTTCCGGGCCGGCCCGTGTGCCCGTCACTCGACGCGACGAATCCGTAGCGGAAGCGCAGCCGCTCACCGTCTTCGGATCCGGGGTTCTCCTGCGAGAGCGCCATCGCGTATTGCACGCTCTCGCTCGGCCGATAGCCGTACGATGGCTTGAAGCAGTCGCGGCACTGTCCGCAGTCGAGCCATTCTTCCGGCTTCGCATCCGGAAACACGACATGGGGCCGCGTCTGCGCCTGTGCGGCGTAGCTGCGCGCGAGCTCGACGCGGCGCTCGCACTCCTCGGGTGCGAGATCGCCACAGCGCGAGCGCATGATCTCCCCCGCCTGCCAGCAGCACGGCAGGTAGTCGGCCGTGGGCTCGGGGCAGGTGCGCGTTCCGTCGGGCGCGACCTCGACGTCGCTCCAGCTCCGGTACTCCTCGGAGTTTCCGTGCCCCGAGGCGACCTCGATCAGCTTCATGCGCTCGGCATCGTACTGCTCCGGTGCCAGGTGCTTGTCGATGCTCGACGACGCGGGCGTGTACACGCCCCAGGCCGTGCCGTGCGGAATCGTGAGGACGTCGAAGCCCCACTCGTCGAGCTTCGCGTGCAGATCCCGCGGCGTGGGCGCGATCTCCTGGCAATCGAGCGGAAGGTCGCGCGTCGGAACGCCCTGCGGGCAGAGCGGTTCGGCGGCCGCGCGGGTGAGGTGATCGACGAAGGCCGTGTGCCTGCCCCACGACTGCGGGGCGAACCACCGCGCCCGCTTCACGATGTCGCGCAAGCCGGTCATCGATCCGCTGCGATCGGCCGAGCCGATCGGACGGGCAGGCAGACGATCGTCGTCGGTTTCGGGAAAGATCACACAGCGATGACCGTAGTGCGTCTCGGGGGTGCCCCCCTGCTGGCTCCACTCGAAGCCCGCGAAGGCGACCAGATCCGGATCGCTCGGATCCCCCGCGAGCGCATTGCACCGCCGGATGCTCTCCTTCGTCTCCTGCCACTGCTCGGGGAGGAGCCCCTCCGCGTGATCCGTGAGCGCGAAGAAATCCACGCTCGCGCAGTAGCGCGCGAAGTCGCAGGCGTCGCTCGGAGGATGCGCTCCATCTCCGCCCGCGAACGGCAGCGACATCACGTAGCCGTCCCACGAGTAGGAGCTGTGCACGTGCAGATCCCCGAAGAGCACGAGCCCATCCTCGGCAGCCGGAGCCAACCCACCGGCGCGCCCCAGCGACGACTCGGCTTCGCGCTGCGCGTCGACCTGCCGCTGCAGCACGGCGTCCGGCTTGCGCGCTCCCTCGATCGGGTCGTCCCAGCTCGTCTCGCGATCACAACCCTGCAGTCCGATGGACGCGGCGAGGATCCCGGCGGAGATCCGCGCGATGGCCCTCGTACGCGCCGTGGCTCCCTGGCGATCCCGCTCGTGCGCCATCGTCCCTCCCCCGTGTGCATGCGCTGGACGACGCGGGAGCACTCGCTTCGGAAGGCGCGCTGGATTCGCGTAGAATCCGGCGCCGATCATGACCGAAGGCGAAGCACTCCCACACCCCGAACCCCTGGATGGGGATCGGGTCA
Source organism: uncultured Myxococcales bacterium (assembly GCA_964582775.1). Taxonomy (GTDB): domain Bacteria; phylum Myxococcota_A; class UBA9160; order SZUA-336; family SZUA-336; genus CAZOTO01. Next base: position 7,709 of record CAZOTO010000076.1, on the reverse strand, counting down.
CAGGGTACCACCGAACGCTCTTCGTGTTGCTCTGCGGCGCGACGATGGTCGAGGGCTTCGACGCGACGCTCACCGCCCTGGTGCTGCCCTACCTCGGCCGGGAGTTCGAGGCGGGGACCGCCGCGCTCGGTGCGGTGCTGTCGCTGCTCGGAATGGGCACGATCCTCGGCTTCGCGCCCATCCGCCTCGCGGATCGCTACGGGCGTCGCCCCCTCTTCCTGCTGGCGATCGCGGGCTACAGCGCGCTCACGGCCGCCACCGCGTTCTCGCGCAGCCTCGACGAGTTCGTCGCGCTGCAGATCGGGGCGCGCATGCTCATGGTGACCGAGCTCGCCCTCGCCTACGTGATCCTGAGCGAGGAGCTGCCCGCGCGACTGCGCGGTCGCGCGAACGGGCTGCTCGGCGCCTTCGCGAGCGTGGGCGCCGTGCTGCCCGCGGTCGCGCTTCCCCTCGTCGCCGACACGGAGCTCGGCTGGCGGGGGCTCTACCTGATGGGGGGCGCCCTGCTTCCGCTCCTGCCCCTGTACTGGCTCGGGGTCCGCGAGACCGAGCGCTTCCTCCGCTCCACGCCCCGCTCCCGAGGCTCGCTCCGCGAGGAGCTCGCACGCACCGCTTCCGTGGCGCGAGGCCAGTACCGCCGCCGCTTCCTTGCGATCACCTGCGTGTGGTTCACGATCAACTTCTGGTCCGGATCCGCGCTCTTCTTCTTCGCGTACTACACGCTCGGTGATCGCGGCTGGGCTCCCGAGCGACTGGGCGTGCTCTATCCGCTGGGGGGTCTCGCGGGCTTCGTCGGCTACGCAGTCGCGGGCCGGCTCATGGACCTCGCCGGCCGCCGCGCCGCCGCCAGCGCCTACCTGATGCTCGGCACCGCCTTCGTCGTGCTCTGCTACCAGTCCTCGAGCGATGCGCTGATCTCGGCCGGCTACGTGGGGCTCATGTTCGTGGGCGGGATCTGGGCCATCGCCGCCACGATGTCCGCCGAGCTCTTCCCGGCGGAGCTTCGCGCGACCGCGAATGGTGTCGCCCACAACCTGCTCGGACGCTGGGGCATGGCGATCGCCCCGGCCCTCGCCGGGACGATCGCGGAGCAGACGGGATCCACCGCCCACGCGATCACGATCCTCTCGGTGACGAACGTGCTCTGCGTCCCCGTGATCTGGCGCATGATCCCCGAGACGAAGGGCTGCGTCCTCGACGCAACGCAGCCCTTCGCGCCTCAGAACTCGAAGCCCGCCTCCACGCGGAACAGCCGCGGATCACCGTAGCTGTTCTGCGACCAGCCGAGGAAGCTGCCGAAGTCGATCCCGTTGCGGCGATACACGCGATCGCCGAGGTTCGTCCCGACGAGCGCCACCCACAGGCCTTCGCGTCCCATCACGTCCTCGACCGCGACCCGCAGGTTGTACAGCGTGTAGTGGTCGGCCCCGATGAGCGCGTTCTGCGACTTGAGCCCGAGGAAGCCCATCTTGCCGATGCGCGAGAAGCCGGCGGAGACCACGGGGGTGCCGACGCCGAAGGTCGGGAATACGTACTGGACGTTTGCCGACCAACTCCGCTTCGGAGTGAAGGCGAACTCGCGCGTGCGTGCGATGTCGAGCCCGGTCGCCAGATCCTCGAACTCCGAGATGCTGGCGTGCACCCATGCGTGGTTCACGACCACATCGAGGTTGTCGATCGGCCGGGCGCGCACCTCCACCTCGAAGCCGCGAACGCGCGAACGCCCGGCGTTCTGCACGATCGTCGCAGTTCCGCCTCCGGGAATGAAGGTCGCCTGCTGCTGGTCCTTCACGTCGTTGTAGTAGCCGGACAGGTTGATCTGCAGGCGATCGTCGAGCCACTGCGACTTGAGCCCGGCCTCCCAGGAATAGACGTTCTCGTCCTCGTACGGCGCGAGGAACGCATTCAGGACCGAGGCGGGCGCCCCTGCCGGCGGAGAGGGAACCCGCGCGTTGAATCCGCCCGCCTGATACCCGCGCACCCACGTGAGGTAGGTCATCAGGCTCTCCGTCCAGTCGTAGGAGATGCGCACCATCGGGGACCAGTTGTCGAAGCGCGCATCGCGCTTCTGGTCGGCGAAGAACACCGTCGTCGACGGCGCGAAGTTGCGCAGCGACCGGACGGCCTCCTTGCGCTCCTTGGTGTATCGAAGCCCTGCCGTAAGCGTGAGCTTCTCGGTCGCGTGCAGGCTCAGCTGGGAGTAGATCCCCCACGCGTAGTTGTCGCCCACGTACGTCTCGTCCCGATTCAGATTGAGGAAGCCGCAGATGTTGCAGACGGCCGTCGTTCCGGGCGCGAGGAATGGCAGGTTGAGCGTACGCCCCACGTTGTCGAACTCCTCCTCGAACCAGGTGCCGCCGACCGCGTAGTCGAGTCTTCCGTCGAGGGCCGTCCCCACGGCCTGGAGCTCCTCCATGAACGTCCGCTGCCACACGTGCGCGTTGCTCTGGAAGAGCTGCAGCTCCGTTCCGTCCAGATCGCCGATGAGGCCCATGCGCAGCTTCCGCCAGCCCGAGATGGACTTCACGGTGAGGTTCTCGTTCACGTCCCAGGTCACGGTCGCCGCGTGGAGCCGAGCGAGCGTGTCGACGAACGTCCTCTCGTTGGCGTAGAGGGGATCCGCTCGATCGCCGATGCGCTGGCGGATGTCGAGCCCGAAGGCCTGCAGATAGCAGGCGACCACGTTGCCGAAGCCACAGGCGGCGCCGGTCCCGGGATCCATCGCCACCGTCGACACCCACACCGGCTGTCCCGTCACGTCCGTTTCGTCGAGCTGGAAGACGTAGTCGATGGTGACGTCTTCCGTGGGCAGCCAGCGCAGGGCGCCGCGGAAGCCAATCCCGTCCTTGTCGTTCATGCCACGCACCCCGGGAACGCGGTTCGAGTAGAGCACGTCGCGATACACGCGAGAGACGGCGATCCGCGCGAGCAGCGTCTCGGGGATCAGCGGCACGTTCACGCTCGCGTGTCCCTCGAGCTGCTTGTCCTGTCCCCAGACGATCTTGCCCTTGCCGCCGAGCTCGGACGTGGGCTTCGCGGAGAGGATGTTGATCGCACCGCCGATCGTGTTGCGCCCATAGAGCGTTCCCTGCGGGCCGCGCAGCACCTCCAGCCGCTCGAGATCGATCAGGTCGAAGAGCGCGCCCTGCTGGTTTCCGATGTACACGCCGTCCACGTACAGCGCGACACGGCTTCCGTTGGCGGGGTGCTGCGAGTCCGCGGTCCCCATCCCGCGGGAGTAGATCTGGGTCGCCGTCCCGTTTCCGTTGCGGTGGACCTGGATGCCGGGGATGTAGTCCCCGATGTTCTCGGTGTTCGAGACGCCGAACCGCTCGATCTCCGCGGTACCGAGCGCGGACACCGAGAGAGCCGCCTCCTGCAGGGTCTCCTCGCGCTTCTGCGCGGTGATCACGACCTCTTCGATGCCTCGCGAACGCTCCCTCGCAGATGGCTGCGCGGCCGGCGAAGGCTCCTGTTGTGCCGGCACCTCTGCCGCGATCGCCATGACGAGCGCGACGAAGGCCGCTGCGGCGGCGCGCAGCGCCGTGTCCGCTCGCCCTCTTCCCCTCGATCCCGTGATCCCGAGATGACCATTCGGTGTCATCACTCCTCCCCTCCCTGGTGGATTCGACCGATGCGACCGATGCGAAGCTTCCCTCCTTCGCGCGGCCAGCGTACACCCGCGCCCCGCGCCGGATCCGATCGGGTGGGCCGCTCCCGGGGGCGTTCCCGCCCTGCCCGATCGGGCGATTCCCGTCCGGCCCGGCGGATCGGCCTCGCGCCCCGATCCGAGGAATGCGCCCCGACGCGGTGTCGTGTAGGCTCGACACGTCGTCGTGTCGCTGGATCCGTGCCGATCCGCAGGGCGTCTGCAGCACGCGCGAGGAGGGAACCGAGCATGCCGGGCGCGCTTTCCGCCGATCGACTCGCCGCGATCATCGATCCCGATGGATATGCGGCCCGCGGATATCCCCACGAGCTCTGGGCCGAGCTGCGTCGCGACGCGCCCGTGTGTCGGGTCGAGCCCGGCAGGACGGCCCCGTTCTGGGCGCTCACCCGGCACGAGGATGTCGTGTGGGTGTCGCGCCAGCCGCGTCGATTCGTGAGCTCGAAACGCCTGGTCGTGAACCCGGACAATCCGCCGAGCGAGGCGGGCGGCGACGTCCACATGCTGATCAACATGGATCCGCCCGAACACGGCGCCTTCCGGCGCCTGGCGAGCGCCTACTTCACGCCCCGGGCGCTCGAGCGGCTCGAGGCGAGGGTCTCCGAGCTCGCGGCCGCCATCCTCGACGAGATCGCCCAAGGCGAAGCGGTGCGGGAGTGCGACTTCGTCTCCGAGGTCGCGGCGAAGCTTCCGCTCGCCGTGATCGCGGAGCTCCTCGGCGTGCCGCGCGAGGACTGGCCCCTGCTCGTGCGCTGGTCGGACGAGACCGTGGGCAACGCCGATCCGGAGTTCCAGCAGGGAGGCACCGCCGGCGAGACGCTCGAGCGCGCGCAGCACGCGCTCTTCGAGTACTTCGCCCTGCTGGCCGAGGAGCGGCGCCAACGCCCGAAGGACGATCTGGTGAGCGTTCTCGCGCGGGCCGAGATCGACGGCCGGCGCTTGTCGACGAACGACCTGCTCTCCTACTTCTTCCTGCTCGTCGCCGCCGGCAACGAGACCACGCGCAACGCCGCGAGCGGAGGTCTCGTCGCGTTGCTCGAGAACCCCGGCGAGCTCGCGCGCCTGCGGCACGATCCTTCGCGGCTGCCGGGCGCCGTCGAGGAGATCCTGCGCTGGACCTCTCCGATCGTGCACTTCTGCCGGACGGCGGTGGAGGACACCGAGATCCGGGGCGTTCGCATCCGCGCAGGCGAGTCGGTGGCGATGTTCTATCCGTCCGCCAACCGCGACGAGCGCGTCTTCGACGATCCGCAGCGCTTCCGCATCGATCGCGAGCCCAATCCCCACGTCGCCTTCGGCATCGGGGAGCACTTCTGCCTGGGCGCCCACCTGGCGCGAATGGAGCTGCGCTGCCTGTTCGGGGAGCTGCTCGCGCGCCTCGTCGACGCGGAGCTCGCGGGGCCCATCTCCCGCCTACGGTCGGCGACCGTAGGCGGGATCAAGGCGCTCCCGGTTCGGCTCAGGGTGCGAGCTCGTGCAGCCGGAGCTGCGTAAATAGCCGCGCCAGGACTCCGGCCGTCATGTCACCGTCGAGTGTCGAGATGGAGATGTACCCATCGCGGTGCGCGTTCGTATCGCTGTCCACGATCGGATCGCGATCCTGGGCGATGTCGACGTTGATGAGGACGGGGCCTCCGCCCGACGGGATCACTCCTCGCACGTCCTGCCACACGATTTCGAAGTCCGAGCGCGTGGCCAAGCGCACGAACCTCACTCCCTTCACCTGTCCGTAGGGCACGGGGACGTTCACGTTGAGCATCGTGCGGCGGGGCAGGATCTCGCTCCCGTGCGGGCCCTGCGCGGCGGTCTGCTGCAGGCGGCGGATCAAGCGCGCCGTGAGCTCGCTCGCCGGCGCGAACGCCGCGAACGTGCTCGGGAAGGGAATCGGCGTGGCTCGTGCCTCGGAGAAGTCGATGCCCACGCTCACCGCGATCGCGGGAATGCCGCTGTGCAGCCCCTGCAGCGCGGCATTCACCGTGCCCGAGGCCACCGACCCGGTCTGTCCGAGGTTCTGGCCGAAGTTCGCCCCGGAGACGATCAGATCCGGCGGATTCCCCGCCATCACCGCCCCTAGCGCGGCACGCACGGCGTCGGCGGGTGAGCTGGCCACGGACCACACGCCGGGCGACTGCTCGATCACGTCGACGAACGTCCCCACGCCCGTGTTGAGCGAGCCGCCCTTTCCGCTCTGCTCCGAGAGCGGAGCCACGATCGTGACGTCGTGGCCCGCCGCGACGAGCGCCGCCTGCATCGCGCGGATGCCCGGCGAGGTGTAGCCGTCGTCGTTGGTGAGCAGGATGCGAAGCGGCGCCGGATCCGCCCACGCCGACGGCGCGAGGGCCCGGCCGAGAACGAGCAGGACCGAGACCATCCACCGTCGCGATGCGAACGCGTGGCTACGAGATCGTCTGCGAGATCGAGTCATGGGTGAGCCTCCTGTTGCATGCGCGGACGGAGGAGCGCTCCTCCGCGACGTCCGGCTCCACCCTACGCCAGGAGCCGTCGCCTCGACCATTCGCCAGGCGCGCAAGACGCGAATCCCCGCAACGTGCGAGAAGACCGCCGGAATTCGCCCTCGTGCGGCGAACGGGGCACGACGGGTTTCATGTTTTCGCGCCGCCCGATCCGCTGCCGAGACTCCCCGCTTCGCCATCGCGCACGAGGAATCGGATCCACAGATCCACGAAGGACTCGACGAACGCCTCGTCCTCGAGGGCCTGGGGACGCTCTTCGACCACCGTGCGCAGCACGGACGAGACGCCACGGGCCAGCAGGAACGCCGCCGCGTCGAGATCGCGCACGCGAAGCCTCGCGCGGTGCGCGTCGAGCGCACGGCGGATCCACTCCGTAGCCTGCTCCGAGCCGAGCCGCTGACTCCAGCGGAAATGGGGATGGTTCGAGCGATAGAACTCGCCGTCCAGGGCCATCTTCTGGCGGTGCGCCTCCAGGGGAACCGACACGATCCTGCGTATCATCTCCTCGACCGGCATCTGGGAAAGCCCCTCGACGATGCGCTCGGCGTCCGAGATGCGACGCGATTCTTCCTCGGAGATCCAGTCGTAGACGGCAGCCACGATCGCCTGCTTGTTCGGGAAGTAGCGGTACACGGAGCCCACGCTCACTCCGGCCACCTCGGCGATGCGCGTGGTGGTGAGCGCCTTCGCACCCTCGCGTTCCAGGATCCGCGCCCCCGCCTGCACGATCGCCTCGACGATGGCCTGCGAGCGGCTCTGCTTCGGAGAGCGGCGGGGACGCAGGCCGGGGGGCGTCTTCACGCTCGGTTCCTCCTCGATCGGATCGGTCGCCATTGTACGCGGTACACTCGCTCCCCGTACCGGATCGCACGCCGATTCCCGTTCGAGGAGGTCTCCCCATGCGCGTGGGCGTCTGCCTTCCCTACATGAAGCCCGGTCAGGACCGCGCCACCACGCTCGGCTGGTGCCGCGCCATCGACGAGGGGCCGTTCTCGAGCCTTTCGTGCGGGGAGCGCATCACCGGACCGACCCAGGACATGCGCATCCTGCTCGCCGCGGCCGCTGCGGTGACGGAGCGCGTCCCGATCGTCCCCTCGCTCTACGTGCTGCCCATGCACTCCGCGGTGTGGGCCGCGAAAGAGATCGCCACGCTCGACGTGCTCTCCGGCGGCCGCGTCACCGTCACCGTCGGCGTGGGCGGGCGAGAGAAGGACTACCGCGCCGTCGGTGCGCCGTTCGCGCGCCGGCACGCGCGGCTCGACGAGCAGGTGGCCGAGATGCGGCGCATCTGGGCCGGCGAGCCGCCGTTCGAGGGGGCGGATCCGGTGGGACCGCGTCCCGTGCAGCCGGGCGGACCGCCGATCTGGGCGGGTGCGATGGGGCCGAAGAGCATCCGGCGCGCCGCGAAGTGGGCGCAGGGCATCTACGCCTTCACCCTGAACGGGGATCCCGCCCCGGTGAAGCAGTGGATCGACTCCGCCCGCCAGGCCTGGGAAGAGGCGGGCCGCAGCGAGCCGCCGACGATCGTGACCGGGTTCTGGTGCTCGCTTGCGCCCGAAGACGCACAG
>CAZOTO010000075.1:0-15566 GCA_964582775.1 uncultured Myxococcales bacterium | reverse complement strand
GCGTTGAGACTGCCTCGGATCGACCGTTCCCCGTGCGTGCCGGCGGTGGCCTGCATCGATCCACTGAGAAGTCGGTCCGGCTTCTTCGTGATCACCGAGATGGCACCGCCGATCGTGTTGCGTCCGAAGAGTGTGCCCTGTGGGCCCTTCAAGACCTCGATCCGGTCGATGTCGAGCAGATCGAGATTCACGGCATTGCCGACGCCGATGTAGCTGCCGTCGATGTACAGGCCGACCTTTGCCGGGAGCAGCGGATGATTGTCGCGATTGCCCGCACCGCGGCCGGACATCGACATCTGCCCGCCACCCGTCGACGCGGGCACCATCGTGATGCCCGGCGTGAAGCGGCCGATGTCGGACGTGCGGGTGAGGCCCATCCTCTCCATAGCGCGCAGGTCGAATGCCTGAACGGAGAGAGCCGTCGCTTGCAGGCTTCTCTCCATCTTCTCTGCGGTGACGGTGATCTCCTCGAGGCGCGTGACCGCGGCCGTGGACTGCGGTTCGGCCGGAGGGGGCGTGGCCATTTTGGAGGGATCGGCTCCCGCGGCCTCCTGCACCGCGACCGCCCGGTCTTCGATCCAGGTGGGTTCGAGAAGGGTGCCGACCAGGAGGATCCGCAGCGCCTCCGTCGGGGGCATCCGGCCCTCGACCGGGTGGCTGATCTTGCCGTGGACCAGCGTCTCGGACGCGATCACCGAGACGCCGGCCTGCTCGCCGAAGGTGGCGAGTGCACTGCCGAGCGGTTGGGACGGGATATCGAAGTCGGCGGCGGACGCGTCGCCCATCGCCTTCGGAGCCAGCGCGAGGCCGAGCGCGATGGCGAGGAGCGGGAGCAGGAGCAGGAGCTCTCGTCCGCGGTTCATGGGATTCCCCTGGATCGTCACCCGATCCCGGCTTCGAAGTCGATGGTGAGTGGTCCACCCCACGTCGGAGGAGAGGGGTGGCCTCTCCAGATTGACTCGAGTTATCGGATAAGAATAAAGTCCGCCATGCGTTCGAGGGCGGGTTGGTCCGTGGATGGCCTGATCGATCAGGTGGGGGAGCTCCTCGTGCGCTTCCTGACGGCGCGGCTCGGTAGCCCCGAAGCGGCCGCGGACGTGGCCCAGGATGCGTACGTCCGCATGCTCTCGCTCGAGGATCCGGACCGGGTGCAGAACCCCCGCAGCTTCCTGTTCCGCACGGCGGTGAATCTCGCGGTGGATCGGGCGCGCCGGGATCGGCGGGAGCGCAGCTTCCTCGCGGAGTCGGTATCCGAACGGGATGCGACCGGATCCGGAAGGGAGTGGACGGAGCACTCTCCCGAGGGGGATCTGCGCGCGCGCGAGCGCGCACGCGAGATCTCGGCTGCCCTGGCCGAGCTGCCGTCGAGCTGTCGCGAGGCGTTCCTCATGCATCGCTTCGAGGGTCTGCCCTATGGGGAGATCGCGCAGCGGCTGGGCGTCTCGAAGAGCATGGTCGAGAAGCACCTGATTCGCGCGCTGGAGCACTTGCGCCAGCGGCTGCGACAGGAGCAGGGATGACATCGTCGCCCGATTTCCGCGATGGCACGATGCCGTCGACCGCGGCCGAGTGGTACGTCCGGCTCGCGTCGGAGGACGCGACGGACGCGGACCGGGATGCGTTCGCGAGGTGGTGCGAGGAAGGTTCCGAGAAACGTCGGGCCTACGAGCAGATCGAGGGGCTCCTCGTCGAGATCGATCGAACGCTGACGAGGGCTCCCTCCCGGGGGCGGGCTTCCGACGGGGACGCACCTTCGGCTCGGCGCCCAGCCTCGCCGTCGCGCACCGCGATCGCGCGTTGGGCGGCGGTTCTGGTTCTTGGCTTCGTGGGGGTGGGCGGCTGGCTCGCGATGCGCGGGCAGGATGCCGTCGCCTATGCCACGCGGGTCGCGGAGCGGCGCAGCCTCGAGCTCGAGGATGGCTCGACGGTGGTGTTGAATGCGCGTTCGTCGATCGAGGTCGATCTATCGCGTCGAGAGCGCCGGGTCGAGCTTCGCGACGGCGAGGCATTCTTCGACGTGGCGCACGCACCCGATCGCCCCTTCGTCGTGCGCACGGCGGGTGGCGAGATCCGCGTGGTCGGTACGCGGTTCAATGTGCGCAAGGATCGCTCGGGTGCAGCGGTCACGGTGGTGGAGGGGCGCGTCGCGGTACATGCGCCGGCGGCGACGGACGAAGCGGACGCGCAGCGCACGTTGTCCGCCGGAGAGCAGGTGCAGCTCACGGCGTCCGCCGTCGGGGGGATCCAGCGAGTCGATCCGGAGCGCGCGATGGCGTGGCAGTCGGGCCGCATCGTCTGCGATGGCGATACACTCGAGCGTGTCCTCGCCGATCTCAACCGCTATGCGAAGGACTTCCGCTTCCGCGCAGCACCCGAGGTGAGCGACATCGCCGTGATCGGGACGTTCCGGCTGGACGACGCCGACAGCGTGGTGAGGGCGCTCGAGGTGAGCCTGGGCCTGCGCCGGGTCCCCGTGGGCGACACGATCCTGCTCGTGCCGAAGGAATCGGGCACATCTGGTCTCTCCGCGAGATTCTGACTGCGCTTCCTCCGGAAGCGATAGCGAGGTTGGCAGAGAGCGCGAGGAACGTGGCGTTCAGTCCCGGACTTTTCGGGCAGAGGGTACGAAAACCGGCGGAAGGGGAGAGGAACATCGCTCGCGCAAACGGTGTACCGCGGCTTCGACCAACGGCAGCCGGTCGTTTCCGAAGTACATCTGGTCTCCGTCAACGAAAAAAGTCGGTGTTCCGAATCCGTTGCGTTCGATCAGCTCGTCCGTGTTCCTTCGCAGGGCATCCTTGATATCCGAAGTTTCAATTTCGTTGAGCACGAATTCCGTCTCGACTCCCACGCGCCGGCAAATCTCGATCAGAGCGTCATCCGTCGAGAGATCGAGGCCATCGGCCCAGAGCGCCTCGAAAGCGGCTCGTGCGAACGCCGGGAGAAGTACTACCCGCTCGAGGACGATGCAGGCGCGCATGCACCGCACCGAGTTGATGGGGTGATTGGGCGGAACGTGGATGGTGAGCCCGTAGAATGAAGCCCAATCCTGTAAATCCTTGGCGAGGTACTCGACTTTGCGCGGAACGTCCGGTCGGCTCAGACTCGCGCGAAAGTCGTACACAGCTCGGTTTACTTCGTTGAACACACCCCCAACGAGGATGGGCTTCCATTGCACCTCGATCGCGAGTCGCGATGCCATGGCTTCGAGACCGTGGAAACCCAAGTAGGCAAACGGGCTGGAGCAATCGAAATAGCATTCGAGACGTACATCCAGCTCGGACATGCGATCAGCGCCCCTCTCCTGGACCGGGATCGCCATGTGAACCGCCCCGGGGTCGCTGGGGGCTGCACGAGCCCCAGTGGGTTACGCCTGCGCGGCGCCGTCGGGTGCAAAACGGCTGAGACTTCTCTTGCGTGCTCTGTCGCGACCGGAGAGGCCGCGCGCCGCAGGCAGCATCACGAGAGCGGCTGCCTGCGGCGCACGTCACCGTACGATCACTGACCTGGTCGTGGAGGAAGTCCTTCGCCGCGTCCCGGCTGCGTGATCGTACCGCCGCTGCGATCGATCGAGCGCGGCGTTCCGCTGCCCCGCACGCCGGTGGCTTCTCCAGGGTTGACGGCCGGATTCACGCCGAGCGAGCGTCCCACGCTCGATGAGCCCTGTCCGCTGCCACCCTCTTCACCACCGCGTCCTGGCTGGCTGATGGTTCCGCCCCCGCGGTTGGGTGTACCGGCGCTACCGTTGCCTCCACCGCCCGAATTCCCGTCCTCGCGCGGCATGGAGCCGGCCTTGTCCTTGCCACCGTCGGGCTTGTCGCCGCCGCCGCCTTCCTTGCCGCCGTCGGGTTTGTCGCCGCCGCCGCTGCCCTTGCCGTCTTTCCCGCTGTCGGGCTTGTCGCCGCCACCCCCCTTGCCGCCGTCTTTTCCGCCTTCGGGCTTCGATCCGCCGCCGGCCGGCTTGTCGCCGCCGCCAGATCCCCCTTTGGGCGGCTCCTTGGAGCCCGGCAGACCAATGCCACCGCCCGGCTTCTTGTCGTCCTTGCCGCCGCTGCCCGGCAGGCCGAAGCCGCCTCCGGGCTTTGCGTCGCCGTCCTTCCCGCCCTTGTCCCCTGGCATGCCGATTCCGCCACCCGGCTTCCCGTCCTTGCCGTCCTTGCCTCCCATACCGGGTAGGCCCATTCCTCCGCCGGGCTTCTCGTCCTTGCCATCCTTCCCGCCGCCCATGCCGGGCATTCCCGGTTTGCCGTCTTTGCTTCCGCCACCCATGCCACCCATGCCGGGCATGCCCATACCACCGGCGCCTTTGCCGTCCTTGCCACCCCCCATTCCGGGGCCGCCCATTCCGGGGCCGCCCATTCCGGGACCGATCTTGCCATCCTTCCCGCTCATGCCGGGAGCGCCCATGCCTTGCTTCGCGTCCTTCATTCCGTCGAAGGCGCCACCGCCGAGGCCACCGGGCTTCATGCCCTTGTCACCCAGGTCCTTCCCGCCGAGGCCACCGGGTGTCATGCCCTTGGCGTCCTTCATGCCGCCCATGCCGCCCATGCCGCCCGGACCCGGCTTCGCATCCTTCATTGCGCCGGGAGCGCCGCTGCCGCCGAGCGCACCAGGCTTCCCGGCGGCCGCTCCCGCCGTCGATGTAGGTGCGCCCATCGCGGGCTTCTCCGCGGGCTTCGTCACGGGCTGCTTCTGCATGACACCGATGGGTGCCTTCACCTTGGTGGGAGAAAGCTTCCCGCCATTCTGTCCGTCGTCCGCACGAACAGCCTGCGGAGCTGCCCACACGAGTATCAGCAGACCCAGGACCGCAACGAAACAAGATGGGGCTCGCATGGCCGTACCTCCTCGGTTCTTCGACAACGGGATCGAGCCGTGCCGCTCTCTCGTTCGCGCGAGACTACCATACGAGAAGCCCGCTCGAATCGACTTGTCTCTCCGCCCGGGGGTCGCGCTCCCGCCTCATGTGTGTGCCGTCGCGTGCATCCTCGATAGGCGATCCGAATGACGCGTCGTACACTGATTGGAGACGAGGAACCGCGAACCGGAGGGTCCCGATGGCGGACGCGACGATCTGGCCGGGGAGGCCGTATCCGCTGGGGGCGAGCTTCGACGGCGAGGGAGCGAACTTCTCGATCTTCTCGGAGGTCGCCGAGCGGGTGGAGCTCTGTCTGTTCGACGAGCACGGCCGCGAGAGACACGTCGATCTTCCCGAAGTGACGACCTATTGCTGGCACGGATACGCGCCCGGGATCCGCCCTGGCCAGCGCTACGGCTACCGCGTGCACGGCCCGTGGGCGCCCGAGCGCGGCGAGCGATGCAATCCCGCGAAGCTGTTGCTCGATCCCTACGCGAAGTCCATCGAGGGTCGGGTTCGCTGGGACGAAGCGGTCTTTCCGTATCGCTTCGGCGAGGAGGACGCGCGCGACGATCGCGACAGCGCGCCGTTCGTCCCGCGATCGGTCGTCATCGACCCGGCATTCGACTGGAAGGACGACCGGCATCCCCGAACTCCGTGGCACGACACGATCGTGTACGAGACGCACGTGAAGGGCTTCACGATCACGCATCCGGAGATTCCTCGGGAGATGCGCGGCACCTACGCCGGATTGGCCCATCCCGCGGCGATCGAGCACCTGCGATCGCTCGGCATCACGGCCGTCGAGATCATGCCGGTGCATCAGTTCATCCACGATGCGCACCTGCAGGAGAAGAACCTTCGCAACTACTGGGGCTACAGCAGCATCGGGTATCTGGCTCCCCACAACGAGTACGCTTCTGCGGGGCAGTGCAGCCAGCAGGTGATCGAGTTCAAGACGATGGTGCGTTCGCTGCACGCTGCGGGCATCGAGGTCATCCTCGACGTCGTCTACAACCACACGTCCGAGGGAAACCACCTGGGGCCGATGCTCTCGCTGAGGGGCATCGACAACGCGGCGTACTACCGGCTCGTGCACGATGATCCTCGCCTCTACATGGACTACACAGGCACCGGAAACAGCCTCAACATGCGCCACCCGCATGTGCTGCAGCTCGTCATGGACAGCCTGCGTTACTGGGTCCTGGAGATGCACGTCGACGGATTCCGCTTCGATCTGGCGTCGACGCTCGCGCGCGAGCTCCATGACGTGGATCGACTGTCGGCCTTCTTCGATCTGATCCAGCAGGATCCGGTGGTGAGCCAGGTGAAGCTCATCGCAGAGCCGTGGGACGTGGGCGAGGGTGGCTACCAGGTGGGAAACTTCCCGCCGCTGTGGTCGGAGTGGAACGGCAAGTACCGCGACTGCGTGCGGGATTTCTGGAGAGGGCAGGATCGGACCCTGGGGGAGTTCGCGACGCGGATCACGGGAAGCTCGGATCTCTACGAGAGCACCGGTCGCCGGCCGTACGCGAGCATCAACTTCGTCACGGCGCACGATGGGTTCACGCTTCACGATCTTGTTTCGTACGAACGCAAGCACAACGAGGCGAACGGCGAGGACGGCCGCGACGGAACCGATGACAACCGCTCGTGGAACTGCGGCGCCGAAGGGCCGACGGACGATCCCGAGATCCAGGCGTTGCGAGCGCGCCAGAAGCGAAACTTCCTGGCGACCCTGTTCCTATCACAGGGAGTGCCGATGCTCCTCGGCGGCGACGAGATCGGCCGCACGCAGCGGGGCAACAACAATGCCTACTGCCAGGACAACGAGATCGCCTGGACCGACTGGGAGAACGCGGATCGCGAGCTGCTCGCGTTCACGCAGCGCCTCTCCGAGCTCTACGGCAAGCACCCCGTCTTCCATCGCCGACGCTGGCTGCAGGGGCGTGCGATCCATGGCGTCGACGTCACGGACATTGCTTGGTTCACTTGCGATGGTCACGAGATGGAGGAGTCCCATTGGGGAGAGGGCTGCACGCAGTCCTTCGGGATGTTCCTGAACGGAGAGGCGCTTCCATCGCGTGGCACTCGCGGCGAGCGCATCGTCGACCGCCGGTTCTTCTTCATCTTCAATGCGCATCACGAGCCGATGGTCTTCACGATGCCCGAGGCGCGGTGGGCCGCTCGCTGGGTCGTCGTGCTCGACACCGCGACCGGGTGGCCCGATGGAAGTCGCGTGGTCGAGGCCGTAGCGGCTCTGCCGGTCGAGTCTCGCAGCCTGGTGGTCCTGCGCGATGACGCCTGAGCCCATTGCCACCTATCGCCTGCAGCTCTGTCCCGAGCTCGACCTGGATCGGGCAGCCGAAGTGGTTCCCTATCTTGCAGCGCTCGGCGTCAGTCACGTGTACGCGTCTCCCTACCTGCAAGCGGCGCGGGGAAGCGTGCACGGCTACGACGTCGTCGATCCCACGCGGGTGAACGAAGAGCTCGGGGGGGAGGCTGCGCGGCGCAGGCTGTGCGCAGCCCTTGCCCACGCAGGTCTCGGGCAGATGCTCGACATCGTCCCCAACCACATGGCGATCCTCGGCGGACAGAACCCGTGGTGGTGGGACGTGCTCGAGAACGGTCATGCGAGCCGATTCGCGAGCTACTTCGACGTGGATTGGGACGCTTCCGAGGAGCGCTGGCCGAACAAGATCCTGTTGCCGGTTCTTCCCAACCACTACGGTCGCATCCTGGAGGCGGGTGAGCTTCGGATCCGCCACGCGAACGGAGCGTTCACGCTGCACGGTGACGAGCAGGTGTTCCCGTTGGACCCCTCCACGCTCGGCGATCTGCTCGGGGCGGCGGCCCGTGCCTGCGGCTCGGATGACCTCGGCTTCCTGGCCGAGTCGTGTGCACGCCTGCCTCGTCCCACGGTGACGGATCGGCATTCGATCGAGCAGCGCCATCGCGACAAGGCCGTCGTGCAGGGCCTACTCACCCGGCTGTGCTGCGAGGATCCAAGGGTGGCCGCGGCCATCGATGCCGAGGTGGAGCGCAGGAATGCCGATCCTGATGCGCTCGACGCGCTGATCGATCGACAGAACTACCGTCTGGCCTTCTGGCGCACGGCGGGACGCGATCTCGGCTATCGCCGGTTCTTCGACATCCATGATCTGGCGGGGCTGCGCATCGAGGACGAAGAGGTCTTCCATGCGGTGCACGCGTTGCCGATCGCCTGGGTGCGCGGCGGATCCGTGCACGGGCTTCGCATCGATCACGTGGATGGGCTGCGCAATCCCGCACAGTATCTCGAGCGGCTGCGCGCGGAGTGCCCGGAGACGTGGATCGTCGTCGAGAAGATCCTCGAGCACGAGGAGCGTCTGTCGCCCGATTGGCCGGTCGAGGGCACGACCGGCTACGAGCTCATGAACCGGGTCGACGGGCTCTTCGTCGATCCGCGCGGCGAAGCTCCGCTCACCCAGCTCCTCTGCGAGATCACTGGAGAGACGCGGGACTTCGCGACGGTGGCGTACGAGAGCAAGCGCCAGGTGCTCGAGGAGCTCCTCGGAAGCGAGCTCGCGCGGCTGGTGTCGCTCTTCGTGGCGATCTGCGAGACGCATCGGCGTCATCGCGATTACACCCGCCATGAGCTGTACCAGGCGCTGCTCGAGACGGCGGCGTGCTTTCCCGTCTACCGGACGTATGTTCGCGCGTCCGCGGGCTACGTGTCCCAGAGCGATGCCCGGTCCATCGCGCGGGCCATCGAGCGGGCGAACGAGAATCGAGCCGAGCTCGATCCCGAGCTCTTCCAGCTCCTGCAGGATCTGTTGCTCCTGCGGCGAACCGGTCCGCTCGAAGGAGAGCTCGCCATGCGCTTCCAGCAGCTCACGGGGCCGGCCATGGCAAAGGGCGTCGAGGACACGGCGTTCTATCGCTACCACCGCCTGGTGAGCGCGAACGAGGTGGGCGGCGATCCCGGCCGCTTCGGCGAGTCTCCGCAGGACTTCCACGAGTGGTGTCGCGATGCGCAGCGGAATCACCCGTACGCGCTGCTTGCCTCGTCCACGCACGATACGAAGCGAAGCGCGGACGTGCGCGCGCGCATCGTGTTGCTCTCGGAGATCCCCATCCGCTGGGCCGATGCCGTTCGCGGATGGATCCAGCACAACGAACGGCATCGCCAGGGCGAGTGGCCGGATCGCGCCACCGAGTATCTTCTCTACCAGACGTTGGTCGGGACGTGGCCCGTCGATGCGAAGCGCGTGACGTCGTACATGGAGAAGGCGATGCGCGAGGCCAAGGTCTACACCTCGTGGACCCATCCTCGAGCGGACTACGAGGAGGCGGTGCACACCTTCGTGGTGTCCGTGCTCGAGGATGCGCGGTTTCGGGAATCCCTCGAGCGCTTCGTTCGCCCGCTCGTCGACCCGGGGTGCGTGAATGCGCTCGCGCAGACGCTGATCGCCTTCACTGCGCCCGGAGTCCCCGACCTGTACCAGGGGATGGAGCTGTGGAATCCATGCCTCGTCGATCCCGACAACCGAAGGGCGGTGGATTTCGCGCGACGGGCAGAGCTGCTGGGCGCGCTTGCCGGGCTCGGCGTCGAGGAGATCCTGGCTCGCTGGAACGAGGGGCTCCCGAAGCTACACGTGATCCACCAGGCGTTGCGTCTTCGGCGCCGGCATCCGCACCTCTTCGGTGCTGCCGGAAGTTACGATCCTGCGCTCGTCCGCGGAGAGCGCGCGGATCACGCCGTTGCATTCGTGCGAAGTGGAGCGGTCGCCGTTCTCGTGCCGCGCCTGGGGATCGGTCTCGCGGGCGATTGGAGGGATACCGCCGTCGAGTGGCCGCGCGGGCGCTGGATCAACCTGCTCACCGCAGATACGTGGGATGGTGGATGGGTGCACGTCGCCGACCTGCTCCGGCGATTCCCGGTGGCGCTGCTGCATCGCGAGGAGGATTCCGCGTGACATGCGTCCGTGTCTGGGCACCGCGCGCGCAGCGCGTCGAGCTCGAGTGCCGCGCCTTGCGACGGGAGATGAAACCCGCTGGGAGCGGCTGGTGGGAGATCGACGCGGCCGACGTCGTACACGGCGTCGAGTACGCGTTCCGGCTCGATGGCGAGGGGCCGTTCCCCGATCCGCGCTCGCGGTGGCAGCCGAGCGGCGTGCAGGGTCCCTCGTGTTGGGTGGACTTCGAGCGCTTCGCCTGGAGCGACGACGGATGGCAGCCCCCACCGCTCGCCTCGGCGATCCTCGAGGAGATCCACATCGGAACGTTCTCGCCCGAGGGCACGTTCGACGGCGCGATCGCATCCCTCGATCCGCTCGTCGATCTGGGCGTGACACACGTGGAGCTGATGCCCGTGGCCGAGTTCGGCGGATCGCGGGGCTGGGGCTACGATGGCGTCGATCTCTATGCGCCGCACCACGCGTACGGCGGCCCCGAGGGGCTCGCGCGCTTCGTCGATGCCTGCCATCGCAAGGGCCTCGCCGTGCTGCTCGACGTCGTCTACAACCACTTGGGGCCGAGTGGAAATCATCTGGATCGCTTCGGTCCGTACTTCACCGATGCCTACGCCACGCCATGGGGAGCGGCGATCAACTTCGATCGCGAGCATAGCGACGAGGTGCGCCGCTTCTTCGTCGACAACGCACTCATGTGGCTGCGCGACTACCACATCGATGGTCTTCGCATCGATGCGGTGCACGCGATCCTCGACCGATCGGCCGTGCACTTCCTGGAGCAGCTCGCGCGCGAGGTCCGTACGCTCGAGGCGAGCACGGGGCGGCATCGCGTAGTCATCGCCGAGAGCGACCTGAACGACCCGCGGCTGGTGCGCTCGGTCGAGGCCGGCGGCTACGGGCTCGACGCCATGTGGAACGAGGACTTCCACCACGCGCTCCACGCCTGGCTCACAGGCGAGCGCACGGGCTATTACGAGGACTTCGGTCGGGTGGCCGATGTCGCGAAGGCTCTCACACACGGACAGGTGTACGACGGCATCTACTCCGCGCACCGCAAGCGACACCACGGAAGGTCAACCGCGGATCTGCCCGGCCGGCGCTTCGTCGGCTTCCTGCAGAACCACGATCAGATCGGAAACCGCGCTCGGGGCGAGCGGGTGAATCACCTGGTATCGATGGGGCGGCTCCAGATCGGCGCTGCTCTCGTGTTCACGGCGCCGTTCGTCCCGCTGCTGTTCCAGGGCGAAGAGTGGGGCGCGAGCACGCCGTTTCTCTACTTCACCGACCACGAGGATCCAGAGCTGGGCGAAGCCGTGCGCCAAGGGCGGCGCCGGGAGTTCGCCGCCTTCGGCTGGGATCCCGAATCCGTTCCCGATCCGCAGGAGGTCGAGACCTTCGAGCGCTCGCGGCTTCGCTGGGACGAGCGGCACCGCTCCCCGCACCGCGAGGTCCTCGCGTGGTACGCCTCGCTCGTGCGTTTGCGGCGCACGCGTCACGAGCTCGTGGACGAAGGACTGCATGCGACTTCGGTGCGCTTCGACGAAGACGCAGGATGGCTGGTCGTCGTTCGCGGCGCGCTGATCGTCGCGTGCAATCCGACAGAGGTGGCGCAGCGCATCGCTTGCCCCGAGGCGCGAGGGAAGGCGGTGCTGTTGGCATCCCAGTCGGGCGTCCTGCTCGAGAGGGACGCCGTCACGCTCCCCGGATCTTCCGTCGCCATTCTCGGCCCGCAGTGAGCGCACGCCCTCGCGGGTACTTTTCCGCGTGGGTGGAATGCGAGAAGATGCGTGCATGACAGCGGAGCAGGCTCTCGTTCTGGGGATCGGTGCGGTGACGGTGGCGATGTTCCTGTGGGGACGCTGGCGCCACGACATGGTCGCGCTCGGAGCGCTCCTCGCGTGCGTGCTCACCGGCTTGGTTCCGAAGGACGAGGCGTTCCTGGGCTTCGGTCATCCTGCCGTCGTCACCGTGGCGTGCGTGCTGGTGCTGAGCCGCGGGCTGCAGACGTCGGGCGCCGTCGACGCGCTGGCGCGCGTGGTGCTGCCGGCGAATGCCGGACCCACCTGGTCGATCGCGGCACTCACGGCGCTCGTGGCGGTCCTTTCCGGCTTCATGAACAACGTGGGAGCGCTCGCGCTGCTCATGCCCGTGGCGGTACAGCTCGCGGGGCGGCTCGAGCTGCCGCCGGGCAAGGTGCTCATGCCGCTTTCGTTCGCATCGATCCTCGGCGGTACGACGACGCTCATCGGAACGCCGCCGAATCTGATCGTGTCGGGATTCCGCGCCTCCAACGATCTGGGCAGCTTCGGGATGTTCGACTTCACGCCGGTGGGACTGGCGGTGACCGCGATCGGTGTGGCGTTCGTCGCCCTTCTCGGGTGGCGTTGGGTTCCCGAGCGCAAGCAGGCTGCGGCCGAGGGATTCGATACGGGCGCGTATCTCACCGAGGCACGGGTGCCGAAGAGCAGCAAGGCCGCGGGGAAGTCTCTGCGCGAGGTCGAGGAGATCCTCGACGAATCCGACGCCCAGGTGGTGGGGCTCGTGCGCAACGAGGTTCGCGTCATCGCTCCGAGTCGCAACCGGATCGTCCGTCCGGGCGACATCCTGGTGATCGAGGCCGAGGCCGGGGCATTGGCCGGAGCACTCTCGAGTCTGGGCCTCGAGCTCGAAGAGGCGGTCGCGCCCGAGCCCGCAGCCGACGAGAGCGGGGCCGAAGACGGCCGTAGCGAGGAAACGGGCACGGTCCCTACGGATCCACCCGCCGA
This sequence comes from uncultured Myxococcales bacterium, assembly GCA_964582775.1. Taxonomy (GTDB): domain Bacteria; phylum Myxococcota_A; class UBA9160; order SZUA-336; family SZUA-336; genus CAZOTO01. The sequence continues at coordinate 2,988 of CAZOTO010000075.1, read as the reverse complement.
CGACGAGGCGCGAGAAGAGCCGGATGGGGAGGAAGAGCGATCCGAGGAGCGCGTGGACGAGATCGTCCTGATGGAGCTCGCGGTGCTGCCGGCCTCTGCGATCGCCGGTCGTTCGGCGAGTGACATCCTCCTGCGCACCCGGTACGGAATCAATCTGCTCGCGGTCTCACGGCAAGGGCGGCGCTCGACGGCGCGCCTGCGCTCGCTCTTGCTTCAGCCGGGGGATCTGCTGCTGATGCAGGGCCCGCCCGAGGTGATCCTCGACTTTGCCGCGAGCTCCGGCTGTGTTCCGCTGGCCAAGCGCTCCTTGCGGATCCCCGACGAGCGCAAGGCGATCCTCGCGAGTGCCATCATGGCCGTGGCCGTCGGGGGAGCGGCCTTTGGTCTGCTGCCTGCGGCGGTGAGCTTCGCAGCGGGGGTGCTCGCGTCGATGGCGCTGCGCACCGTGCCTCCGCGCTCCGTGTACGAGGCGATCGACTGGCCGGTGATCGTATTGCTCGGCGCGTTGATCCCGGTCGCGGGAGCGATGGAGTCCACGGGCGCTGCCGCGCTCATCGCTCGGCTCCTGCTCGAGGGGGTTGCGCAGGGCCACGCCGTTTCCGCGTTGGCGCTGATCCTCGTCGTCACCATGACGCTATCGGATCTCGTGAACAACGCTGCGACGGCGGCGGTCATGTGCCCGATCGCGATCGGCACGGCGGCGCAGCTCGGTGTGAGCGCCGACCCGTTCTTGATGGCGGTCGCCGTGGGTGCCTCGTGTGCGTTCCTCACGCCGATCGGGCACCAGAACAACACGCTGATCCTCGGCCCTGGGGGCTTTCGCTTCGGAGACTACTGGAGGGTGGGGCTTCCGCTCGAGATCGTCGTCGTCGCCGTGACGATTCCCGTGCTGCTCTGGGTGTGGCCGCTGTAGCTCCGATGCCGTTCGGAGCCGCTACGCATCGACGTGTCAGAAGCGATAGATGGCGGCGAGTCCCGTCGTCGCGGGCATGCGCTCCCGGGGGACCAGGATGACCTCTCCCTTCGTGCGCAAGACCGCCTCGGCGATGTCGTCGAGGATGTCGTCGACGGTTGGATCGGAGAGGTCGCTCACCTCGATCTCTCCCGTCACGACGTCGTAGCGCCCTGGGATCGTGCGGTCGGCTTCGACCAGCAGCGTTGCGACGCGCCCCGCGGCGGCCGCCCGCGCCACCTGCCCGACGTCGAGTGACCCCTGGTTGCGCGACTGCGCCACGCCGAACGCCTCGACGAAGCGGGCGAGACGATCGAGATACGCCGGTTCCAGGATCTGCCACGCCTGAGCGCGGAGCTCGTCCGCGGTCATCGCAAACGGATTGCCCTGGATCCCTCCGTCCACGAGGAACGGGTTGCGACTCACGCTGCGGAACGGCGCGTGGTACTCGGGGAGCGCCGCGAGCAGGAGCGGAAGGCTCGAGGGGCGCGAGTGGTGCTCGAGGATCGAACGGTCGGTCACGCGGAAGAAGCGCTCGATGTCGACGTCGATCTCGTCCTTCTTCGACCCCTGTCCGTGGCGCATCTCCTTGCCCCCTTTGCCGGCTCCCCCGTAGGAGGCGACCGTGAGATGCGGCTCCGTGAGCTCCTCGCCGAGCGCCTCCGTGATCGTGGCCGGAATCCCCGTGAGATCGACGGGATCCAGCGCATCCCGATTCCCCTCGTACAGCTTGGCCTGCTGGCGGCTCACGCAGAGGATCTGGTAGCGATCCGCGGACTGGACGATGCGGAGCAGGGGCTTCACGTGGAAGCTGTCGGCGACGACGGCGAGCTCCTCCACGGGGCGCTGGAGCTCGAACAGGCGGAAGCGGTCGGCCGAAGCGAGGATGGCGAGCCCATCGGTCCGGTGGATCCAGAAGCCGGTGTCGTTCGCAATCGATCGCAAGGGCTCGAGCAGGGAGGCGATGTCGCTCTGCGCATAGCGCTCCGCGAGGGATCTCTCGATCGCGTCCAACAGGTTCCGGAAGCGGATCGGATCCTGTTGATTGTATGGATGGTGCCGATGGGTCGGCTGGTAGAGAGAGATGCACGGGGGCTCGAAATCGCCGAGCAGATCCTTCAGGTCATCGAGAGAATACGGTCGCATGGAACCCTCCCGTGGTGATCGCCTCGCGTGCGATTCATCGTGGTTTCGTACCAGGGTAGCGCCTCGAAGTGTTCGTACCGCATCCTTTCTTGACGGACGTGCCGTGCTTATTCGTGCCGGTTGGGCGCCCGGAAAGACCCCGCTACGACGTCTCGCGCACGAGCTGGCGCCGGATCTCCAGCAGCTCCTCGCGCCGCTCGGGCGTCGTTTCTGGATAGTGAAGACCCAAACCGCCGAGCGTGTCGACGAGGATCTGCGACACGATCAGGCGCGCGTTCTTCTTGTCGTCCGCAGGAACGATGTACCACGGCGCGTCGCGCGTGCTGGTAGCCTCGAAGCACGCCTCGTATGCCGTCATGTACTCGTCCCACGCGGCGCGCTGCTCGAGATCGGCCCGGCTGAACTTCCAGTTCTTGTCCGGATCGTCGATCCGGTCGAGGAAGCGCTGGCACTGCTCCTCCTTGGACAGGTGCAGGAAGATCTTGACGATGCGCGTGCCGTTGCGGTGCAGATGGGATTCGGAATCCACGATCGAGCGGTAGCGGTCCTCCCAGATCGTCTTCCCATCGCGCACGTCGTCCGGAAGCTTCTGGCTCGCCAGGATTTCCGGGCGTACGCGGACGATCAGCACCTCTTCGTAGTAGGAGCGATTGAAGATGCCGATGCGGCCGCGCTCGGGAAGAGCCCGATGCGTGCGCCAGAGAAAATCGTGATCGAGCTCCTGCTCGCTCGGGTGCTTGAAGCTGAACACCTGACAGCCCTGCGGATTCACGCCGGACATCACGTGGCGGATCGCACCGTCCTTGCCGGCGGCATCCATTGCCTGGAAGATCACGAGCAGCGAGTAGCGATCGTGTGCGTAGAGCAGGCGCTGCAGCTCGCTCAGTTCG
>CAZOTO010000074.1:0-15572 GCA_964582775.1 uncultured Myxococcales bacterium | reverse complement strand
GCCGTGGCGCCGTCGCTCGCGTAGGAGCGCTCGACGTTCGTCTTGATCACGGGCCCGCGGCCGATCACTGGCCGGTGTCGGGCCTCGTGCTTGTCGGCATAGTTCGGATGGACCGCGTGCGCCATGTCGGCGGAGACGAGGCACGAGCGCGCAAGCGCGCGAGCGAGCCCCTGCTGCCCATCGCCTTCGACGCCCTCGACGCAGCGCGCGAGCACGTCGGCGAGCAGCGTCCCCTGCGCGCCCTCGGCGCTGCGGCTGCCGACCTCCTCGTGGTCGTACAGGACGATCACGCGCGTGCCGGCCGAGGCCCCGCGCTCCGCCGCGAGCAGCGCACGGAGCGCAGCGTGACACGAGCCCAGATTGTCGAGACGCGACGCGTACACGAAGGCATCGTCCACACCGCCCACGGCCGCGGGCTGGGTGTCGTAGAGCATGAGGTCGTAGCCGCAGATGTGCGGATCCGTCTCGTCCGTGGCGCCCGCTTCGCGAAGCGCCCGGCGCAGCACGTCGGAGAGGCCGGGCGCGGCCTCGAGACCGAGCACGGGCATGGTGTGGTCCTGGGCGTTGAGCTTGAGTCCCTCCGTGCGGATCTCGCGCGAGAGGTGGATCGCCAGACTCGGGATGCGCAGCACCGGCCGCCGCAGATCGACGAGCGCGGGGCGCAGCGCGCCACCTGCATCGCGCAGCCACACCCGCCCCGCCACGGACAGGTCGCGATCGAGCCATGTGTGGAGGAGCACGCCGCCGTACGTCTCGACCGCGAGCTGGCGATAGCCGTGCGCGGTGACGTCCGGGCGCGGGCGGATCCGCAGATTGGGCGAGTCGGTGTGTGCGCCGATCACGCGGAAGCCGCCGACGGCGGGCGGCGCGGTGCCGACCTCGAAGGCGACGAGGCTTCCGCCGCCACGAATCGCGTAGTGGCGATTGCCGGCCGCGAGGCGCCACACCTGGTCCTCGTCGAGCGGGGTGAAGCCCGCCGCCTCGAGCCGGCGCACGGCCTCGGCGACCGCGTGGAAGGGCGTCGGCGAAGCATCGAGGAAGCGGAGCAGATCCTGGACCACGTCGGCCACGCCGCCAGGGTAGCGGCGTCGGGGCCGAGTCGCAGCCGGTCGCTAGAATGGCGGCCACCATGAAGCTCGAGTTTCCCGAGCACGCGCTGCGGCCCATCGGCGCGGGCGAGATCGATCGCGCCCGCGCGCTCGCGGCGGATTCGCCGCGCCATCGGGGCCTCGTGCGCTACCACGACCACGCCGAGGGCGTGCAGCGAATGGTGAACGCGGTCGAGCCCCGGTCCTATGTCCGCCCCCACAAGCACGAGAATCCGGACAAGGTCGAGGTCTTCGTGGCGCTCGCGGGCCGGGCGCGGGTCTGCACCTTCGACGACCACGGGAACGTGCGCGAATCCATCGAGATCTGCGCCGAGGGCCCGTGCCGCGGGGTCGAGATCCCCGCGCGCACCTGGCACAGCCTGCTCGCCCTCGAGCCCGCAACGGCGCTCTTCGAGGTGATCGAGGGCCCGTTCACCGCAGACTCGCACAAGAGCTTCGCGCCCTGGGCGCCGCCCGAAGGCACACCCGAGGGCGAGCGCTTCCACGCGGACCTGCGTGCGCAGCTGGGGCTTCCCCCCGTGTCGGGCTCCGACGCGGCCGCACCGCCCACGGTGCGCCGTCGACGCGGGCGCAAGCGGCTCCTCTTCCTTGGGCTGCTCGCGGGATGGACCGCGGTCGTCACGACTTTCTCCGGCGACCGCTTCTCCTCGATGCACACCTCGCGCTTCCTGCGGCCCGTGCTCGCGTGGCTGCTTCCCCATCTCGACCGCGCGACCTTCGAGCGCATCCACTTCCTGATCCGCAAGGGCGCGCACGTCGCCGAGTACGCGATCCTCGCGGCGCTCGCCTATGCCGCGGCACGTGCGGGCCTCGTGGGATCGTCCCGCGCCGCCGCAATCTTCGCGCTGCTGTATGCGCTGCTCATCGCATCGCTCGACGAGCTCGGGCAGAGCTTTTCGTCCACGCGCGGCGGACACCCCGCGGACGTCGCGCTCGACATGGCCGGTGGCGTGCTCGGCGTGCTCTTCGTGCGCGCGATCGAGCTCGCCTTCGCGCGCGGGCGCTCGCCCGCAACGGACGTCCGTGGCTGACGGCGGCCGTCGCGCGCGCAGCTACACTCGCCCTCGGACGGGGCGCAGATCATGAAGCTGGAGCTCGAGGCGCTGGAGCGCGAGATCCGCAGACAGGTCGACACCGGCCTGCGTCCCTCGATCCAGGTCGCCGTGGACTGGCGCGGCGAGCGGGTCCTCGACTTCGCCTATGGCGACGGCGCAACGCCGAGATCGAGCTTCGTGCTGTGGAGCAGCGTGAAGCCACTCGTCTCGACGCTGCTGCTCCAGCTCGTCGATGAGGGGCGCATCGGCCTCGACGATCGCGTCGGCCGCACGATTCCCGAGTTCGCCACCCACGGCAAGCAGAACGTGACGGTCGAGCACCTGCTCACCCATCGCGGCGGCTTCCCCGACAACACGCCCGAGCTTCGCCGCGCGCTCTTCGCCGTGGCCCGCGACTGGGATGCGGCGCTCGGGACCGTGTACGCGATGCCTGCGGTTTGGGAGCCGGGGCGCGACCGCGGCTATCACCCGCTGTCGGCGTGGTTCGTGATCGGCGAGCTCGTGCGAAGGCTCGACGATCGCCCCCTCGCCGAGTCGCTTCGCGTGCGCCTGCTCGATCCGCTCGGGATCGAGCGCGGCGGCTTGTGCCTGGGCACGCCGGAGGAGCTCGAGAGCGCGCCGATGCGCGTGCGCACGCGCCGCGAGAAGGGAGCGCCGAGCGAGGAGGAGGCCGCCTTCTGGAACGACCCCACCACGCACCGGTCGGTGATCCCCGGCGCGAGCGGCATCGGGCGCGCCAGCGAGCTCGTGAAGCTCTACCGGGCGTACCTCAACGGCGGCCGCGCCACGAATGGGCGCATCCTCTCCGAATCGATGGTCCGCCGCGCCATCTTTCCGCACGCGGTCGGCATTCCGGATCGGACCTTCCTGCAGGACATCCCCTGGGGGCTCGGCTTCCACATGAAGCACGCGCGGCCCACCCTCGACGACTGCGGCACGCGTGCGACGCCGGGCACCTTCGGCCACGGGGGACACTTCCTGGTGAACACCGCATGGGCGGATCCCGCGAAGGATCTCGCCGCGGCCATCCTCTCCAACGGCCTGTGCGCGCCGCGGTCGGGAGTCCGCGCCGTCACGGCCCTGTCCGACGCCATCCACGAACGGGTGGACGCGGAGCGAGAACGACGATGACGAGCGAACGAAGCGTCGCACCGGGACTGCTCCTGGCCATGCCCCAGCTGCAGGATCCGAACTTCCACCGCAGCGTCGTGCTCATGATCCATCACGACGAGGATGGGTCGTTCGGCTTGGTGGTGAATCGGCCGAACACCTGGCTCGTCTCCGAGGTGCTGTCACCGATCGGTGTCGCGTGGGGCGGCGAAGACGAAGCCGTGGTGTGGGAAGGGGGTCCGGTGAGCCCGCAGAGCGGCTTCCTGCTGCACTCGGCGCCGCGCGATCCGCAGGAGCACGGCGACCTCGAGATCCTGCCGGGACTGGAGCTCTCGACCTCGCAGGAGAGGATCCAGGATCTCGCGTCGGAGCCGCCCGACCACGTGCGCTTCCTGCTCGGCTATGCGGGATGGGCCGCGGGCCAGCTCGAGAGCGAGCTCGCGCAAGGCGCGTGGCTGCTCGCCGAAGCCGATCCCGAGCTCGTCTTCTCGATTCCCGCCGAGCGCATGTGGGAGACCGCGCTGCGTTGCCTGGGCATCGAGCCGAGCATGCTCGTTCCCGGCTCGGGCGTGCACTGACCCCGCTCACAGCACCGCGCGCAACGCCTCCTCGATCTCGCGGTGCCGGTATTCGAATCCAGCCTCCTGGAGCCGGCGCGGCACCACGCGCTGGCCGTGGAGCAGGAGCTCCTGCGCCATCTCGCCCATGGCGATCCGCAGCGCGAAGGCGGGTACGGACAGGAAGGCGGGGCGTCCGAGCACGCGCGCGAGCACGCGCGTGAACCGGGCATTCGTGACCGGCTGCGGAGACACCGCATTCACGGGTCCCGAGAGATCCGCGCGATCGAGCGCGAGCTCGAGCATGCGCACTACGTCGGGCAGCGACACCCAGCTCATGTACTGGCGGCCGCTGCCGAGTGCGCCGCCGAGACCCAGGCGAAACAGCGGCAGCATGCGCGCGAGCGCCCCGCCCTGCCCGTCGAGCACGAGGCCGATGCGCAGGTGCACCGTGCGGATGCCCGCGGCACGCGCGGGATCGGCCGCGGCCTCCCAGGCCCGACACACCTCGGCGAGGAAGCCCTCGCCCGGTGCACTCGACTCGTCCACCCACACGTCGCCGCGATCGCCGTAGTAGCCGACCGCCGACGCGCACAGGAAGACACCCGGCGGTGTCGCGAGCCCTGCGATCGTGCGCGCGAGCAGCTCCGTGCTGCGCGTACGGCTGTCGCGGATCACGCGCTTTCGTTCCGGCGTCCAGCGCCCGTTCGCGATCGGCTCGCCGCCCAGGTGCACGACCGCGTCGAAGCCCTCGAGCGCGCGGGCATCGATCTCGGCACGCATCGGATCCCAGTGGATCGCGCCGCTCGCCGTCGGCGTACCGCGCACCAGCGGCACGACGCGCCAGCCCCGCTCCGCGAGCGCTCGGCCGAGCGCCACCCCGATCGTCCCCGATGCCCCCGCAAGCGCGATCGCCTTCACCGCTCCACCTCGAATCCCCGACACCCGCCCGCGGGCGGCTCGTCCCTCACCTCGACCCGCAGCACGCGGGCCCACTCGGGGCCACGCCGCACGAAGGCGATCGCCCGCTCGACCGCCTTCTCGTCGCCCTCGAACAGCGCCTCGACGCTTCCATCTTCGCAGTTTCGCACCCAGCCCGAAACGCCGAGCGCCTGCGCCTCGCGGCGCGTCGACTCCCGGAAGAACACACCCTGCACGCGACCCTCGACGCGCACGCGCACCCGGCGCAACGAGCTCATCGCGCAGCCCTCGCCGGGTGAAGCCGCTCGATCCCCCCCGCGAGCGCCTCTGCCCAGCGCTCGTCGCCCGTGTCGATCGCCTCGCGCGCGTCCTTCGGCCACTCGTCGGGCGGCTCGAAGCGAGCCGCGTGCGTGGGGTAGAAATCGGGGCCTGCATCGGACGGATCGCTACCCGCCGCCCGACGCCGCGCCAGCCGCTCGCACGCCACGGCCGGCGCGCAGCGCGTCTCGACGAGCCTCGCAGGGAGCCCTCGCTCGCGCGCGAAGGAGAGCACGCCTGCGCGCCGTACGCGCGTGTCGTACGTCGCATCGAGGATCGCGATGCGCCCCGAATCCACGACGTGCGCCGCGCGCTCGAGCAGCGCCCCATACACGCGATCGCGTTCCTGCGGCGCGTAGGCACCGGCGTCGGGCGCCGCCGCCAGACGCTCGGTCTCGCTCGCACCCAGGCGCTGCTTGCGCACGCGATCCGAGGCGATCACCGCGGCGCCGAGCGCCTCGGCGAGCACGCGTGCCACCGTGCTCTTGCCGGTGCCGACGATCCCGCACACGACCCAGAGCTGCGCCCGGTCGCGCGGAGCGAGCAGCCGGGCCGCCAGCGCGAGATGATCGCGCGCGCTCGCGACGGCCGCCTTGCGCTGCTCGAGCGCAATCGCCGTGTCGCCCGCGGCGATGCCGGCCACCTTCGCCCGCACCGCCGCGCGATAGCTCGCGTAGTAGTCGATCACGCCGTAGAGATCCCAGTCGTCCGTCGCCTGCGCGTAGCGCGCGAGCAGCCGCTCGGCGAGGTCCTCGCGCCCGCGGTAGGCGAGGTCCATCGACAGGAACGCCACGTCGCACGCCGCGTCGACGAGACGCAGATCCTCGCTGAACTCGAGGCAATCGATCACGAGCGGCTCGGCGTCGTCCGTCTCGAACCACACGTGATCGAGATGCAGATCGCCGTGCCCGTCGACCAGCCGGCCCGCGGCCTCGCGCGCATCGAGCCTGGCGCCGAAGCGCTCCTCGAACGCCAGCGCCCGCGAGCGCGCGAGCGCGAGCACCGCGCGCGGTGCGACGTCCTCGGGCATCTTCGCGAGCATCGCGAAGTTCTCCGCGACGGGGCGCGCAATGCGCTCGCGCCACGGCTTCCAGGCTGCGCCGGCACCCGGCGCAATCTGCGCGGATGCGTGGAATCGCGCCAGCCGGTCCGCCAGCCGATCGAGCGCGCGCACCGGCAGCCGATCGGCGCGAAGCAGCGACCGGGCATCGCGCCCTCCCGGCAGCCGGCGCATCACCACCGCGTGCTCGGCTGCACGCGCTTCGATCCGCTCGCCCACCGGCTCCACCCGCCAGCCCCCGGAGTCGCGCACGACGGGTGCGAGGCCCAGATACACGTCAGGGGCGAGCCGGCGATTGAGCACCACCTCGCGCCGCGCATCCTCGTTTCGCGCATCGCGACGCGAGAAGTCGACGAAGCCCAGATCCACCGCGCGGCGCAGCTTGTACACGCGGCTTCGCGTGAGGAAGACCTCGGAGATGTGCGTCTGCACGTGCTCGATCGACTCCTCCGCACCCGCCTCGGGCGGATAGCTCGCGGGGCGCAGCAGGGCCTCGACGAGATCGGAAGGAAGAGCTTCGCGCGTCATCGCCGGGACAAGCCTACTCCGGGGGCGCGCCCGATGCGACGGCTTGCGCATGCCTCGCGTGCGGTATTCTCCGCCGCGTATGCAGCCCAAGGACTTGTACGCAGTGCTCGGCATCGCGCGCACCGCGACGGCCGACGAGATCCGCAAGGCCTACCGCAAGCTCGCCCGCGAGACGCACCCGGACGTGAAGCCCAACGACCCCAAGGCGGAGGAGCGCTTCAAGGAGGTCTCCTTCGCCTACGAGGTGCTGTCGGATCCGGAGAAGCGCGCGCGCTACGACGAGTTCGGCGTGGAAGGTCTGGCCGAGGGCTTCGATCCCAATCAGGCCCGCGCGTGGCAGCGCTGGCAGCGCAGCGCCGAGCGCAGCCCGGGCTTCGAGTCGCACGCCTCGAACATCGACCTCGACGATCTGCTCGGCGGGTGGTTCGGCGGGCGGGCCACCGCCGGACCGCGACGCGGCGCGGACGCCGAGGCCGAGGTCACGGTCGACCTGCTCGACGCCGCTCTCGGTGGCGAGGTCTCGCTCGAGCTCGCCGGGCGAGGGCCGCTGCGCGTGCGGATCCCGGCGGGCTCGGACGAGGGCACGCGCGTGCGGCTCGCCGGGCAGGGAATGCCTGGCCGCGACGGCGGTCCCGCGGGCGATCTCTACCTGGGGATCCACGTGCGACCGCATCCGCTCTACCGCCGCGAGGGGTCGGACCTGCACCTAGAGGTTCCCGTGACCCTCTCCGAGCTGGTCGTGGGCGCGACGATCGACATTCCCACCCCGGACGGCGTCGCCAACGCGAAGGTTCCCCCGCGCTCGCCCAACGGACGCACGCTGCGCCTGCGCGGCAAGGGCGCGCGGCGGCGCGACGGCAGCCGCGGCGATCTCTATGCCAAGCTCGTGGTCGCGCTGCCCGAGACCGACGATCCGAAGCTCGCCTCACTCGCCCACGAGATCGACGCGCTGCACGCGGGCCGCAACGTGCGCGAGAAGATCCTGGAGAAGCGATGAGCCATTTCAGCCGCCGGCAGGTGATCGAGCTGCTCGAGATCGAAGAGACGTTCCTGCTCGCGCTCGAACGCGAGTCGATCGCCTACTGCGACACGCCACCCGACACGCCCGCCGAGTACTCCGCGTACATGCTCGAGCGCATCCGCGTCGCCGCGAATCTGGTGCGCGACCTCGAGGTGAACCTGGAGGGCGTCGCCGTGATCCTATCGCTGCGCGAGGAGCTCGCGACACTGCGCACGCGGCTGGCGGGCCTCGCCGCCGAGATCGAGCGCACCCACCGCTGAAGGGCCTCGCGGCGCAGGGGCCACGCGGGGGCGCCTCTACTGCTGGAGCTGGATCGACTCCAGGTACTCGACGAGCGTGAGGATCGAGCCCGGCGAGAGGAGCGTCTCGTCGCGGAAGCCGTCGTCGGTGAGCGTGCCGAAGCGGCGCCCCCAGACGGGCATGTCCAACGGGCCATGGGCGGCGACGCGCTCGCGGCCGTCGACGTAGCGCGCGACCTCGGCGGCGTCGAAGCCGCCGGGGCTTCGCAGCGCGATGCGCGTGAGGTCCGCGGGGCGCACGGCGAGCGAGTCGGCGACCGGCCCGTCGCCCATGGCCGCGCGCCCGTGGCACGACGCGCAGTAGGAGAGGAACGTCTCGCGTCCGGCGGCGAGGCGCTGGGCGGCGACGTCCTCGGCGGTGGGCTTCGGCTCCGCGTCCCGCGCGCATCCGGCGAGCAGTGCGGATCCAACGACGAGGACGGCGACGAGCAAGACGCGCGCGCGGCTCGCCACCCCCACGAGACGAACGATGAAGAGGCGGTCTGGCTGGGGCATGGGGCGTAGGATCCGATACCTCGCTGCGATGCGCCACGCCGAGCCGTCGCACGCGCGCGGAAAACCCGTAGTATCTGCCGTACCCTTCACGCTGGAGAGATCGATGGTTCGCCGCACGAAGCCTCTTGCCCGGGCCGCCCTCGCCGCAGCCTTCCTCTTCGCACTCGCCTCCGTGGGCGCCGCGTCCGCCACGGAGCCTGCCGCAGAAGACGCCGCGAAGGAGGAATCCACCGAGGATCCCCGCCCCACGATGTCGGGAATCTTCGAGGTGTTGGCGCAGCTGCTGCCCGCGAGCCTCGACGACCGCACGTTCTCGCAGCCGGAGAAGCGGGCCGAGATCCAAGGCTGGATCGACTCGCTCGCCCGCTCCGCGCAGGCCCTCGATCACCATGCTCGCCGGAAGGATCCGGGCTTCCGCTTCCTGTCGCGCTCGCTCTCCGGAGACATCCGCGAGATCCAGTCGCGCTTCGCGCGCGGCCGCTACGCAGAGGCGAGCTTCTTCGTCCATCAGCTCACCGAGAACTGCATCGCCTGCCACTCACGGCTGCCGAGCCCGCGCGACTTCCCGCTCGCCGAGCGGCTGTTCGAGCGCATCGAGGTCGGGTCGCTGGAGCCGCGCGAGCGCATCCGGCTGCTGGTCGCCACCCGTCGCTTCCACGCGGCGCTCGACGAGTGGGAAGCGCGCTTCGCCGATCCGGACGCCTCTCCGACGGATCTCGATCTGGAGGGCGCGCTCGTCGACTACCTGACGGTCTGCATCCGGGTGCAAGAGGATCTCGCGCGTCCCGCGAGGGCCTTGCGCGCGCTCGCTTCGCGACCCGACACCCCGAGCTACCTGCGAGGGAACCTCGAGGCCTGGGCGGCGTCGCTCGACGATCTGCGCGAGGCGCCTGCCGCGACGGGCTCCGCGCTCGCACGCTCGCGCGCCCTCGCAGATCGCGCGCGCAAGGCCGGCATGTTCCCGATCGACCGGCGCGGTGTGGTGTACGATCTGGCCGCATCCGCGCTGCTCTACCGGGAGATCGAGGCACGGAGGCTCACCGGAACCACGCTCGCCGAGGCGTACTACCTGCTCGGCGGCATCGAGGCCCGTACCGGCCGCGCCACGTGGGTCCCCGAAGCAGAGTTCCACCTGGAGACCGCCGTTCGCCTCGCACCCCGGGCACCCTTCGCGCGCGATGCGTACGACCTGCTCGAGGAGTACACCGTGCTCAACTACGGAGGCTCTTCGGGAATACACGTCCCGCCCGACGTCGAGCACAAGCTCGCGGAGCTGCGCCAGCTGATCGACGCCGCGCCGTAGCCCGAGGAGTGCGCGTTCGGCACACGCGTCCATCGATGAAGGAGCCCCGCATGACCTCGATCCGCGACATCGTCGTGCCCGTCGACTTCTCCGAGCCCTCGCACGAGGCGCTGCGCTACGCGATCGGACTGTGCAAGCGGCTCGGTGCACGGCTGCACGTTCTGCACGCGATGCACCTGCCTCCGGAGCTGCGCATGAGGGGAAGCTGGACGGCGACGCTGCGCGGGCACGCCCTGCGCGAGCTCGGCGAGCTCTGCGACGAAGCGCTCGCTGCGGGACTCGAGGTGACGAGCCAGCTCGTCGACGGCTACCCGAGCGAGGCGATCCGCGACTATGCGCGCGACGCACGGGCGGGGCTCATCGTGATCGGTAGCCGCGGCCGCTCCGCCCTTTCGCACGTCGTGATCGGCAGCACGGCCGATCGCACGATCCGCACCGCTCCCTGTCCGGTGCTCACGGTGAAGAAGCCGCGCCCGGCGCGCGCCGAGGAGGCCACGTAACGCGAGCGCTGCGGTCCGCTCAGCTCCGGCGCTTGAGGGAGACCACCGGTGCCGCCGCCATGCGGAGGATCCGCTCCGCGGTGCTTCCGAACATCACGTGGGCGAGCCCAGAGCGGCCGCGGCTACCGATCGCGAGGAGATCCGCACCGACCTCGCGCGACACGCGCACCACCGCCTCGCATGGACGGCCGCGAGCGACGATCACATCGACCGGAGCATCCTGGACGCTGCGCGCGATCGCCTCGAGCTCGCGATTCGCGGCATCGACCACGTCCTTCTCGATGAGCTCGTCGGCGGCGAGCGCCGTCGTCTCGACGCCAGGGGGAAGGTAGTACGCATGCACGAGCACGATGCGCGCACCGGTCTTCACGGCCAGTCGACGCGCCCACTCGAGCGCAGCCTCCGCATGCTCCGAGAAGTCCGTCGGAACCAGGATCGTTCGGATCTCCCCAGGCTCGGGGGTCTCCGCGTGTGCCGTGAGCACGGGGCAGGGAGCGAGCCGCGCGACGCGCTCCGCGACCGAGCCGAGGAGCACGTGCGCGATTCCCGTGAGACCGCGCGTGCCGACCGCGACGAGATCCGCCTCCCACTCCTCGGCACGGGACAGGATGGCGGGAGCCGCCGCCTCGAGCGAGACCGTGCCCCGCACCTCGAGGCCATCGCGACGGAGACCCGCCGCCAGCCGCTCGATCCGCTCGGCCGCCTGCTCCCGCAGGTAGGCGGTGAAGTCCTCGGGGAAGGCCGCCACGTGCGGGCCCGCCGCCACCGGGGCCACGTACACCGAGGTGAGGAGCTCGACCTCGGCACCGAAGCGCCGGGCCATCGCCGCAGCGTGGTGCAGCGCCCGCTCGGCGTGGGTGGAGAAGTCCGTCGCGATCAGGATCCGCTTCATGCGAGCCTCCGATGCGCCTCCGGGTGGCGCTCTTGGGGAAGAACGATCGGGATCCGGCGCGGCCTCCCGCCGTGGGGGGGACCGGGAGACCGCGCCTTCCCTCTCGGGCTTTCCCGAGACTACTCGATCACGACCGGCTTCGGCTTGGATTCGAGGCGCTTGCCCACCTCGATCCGCAGCACGCCGTCCGCGAACGAGGCCTTTACCTCGTCGGTCTTCGCGTTCGCCGGCAGGCGGAACGAGCGCGAGAAGGAGCCGTAGCCCCTCTCGATCCAGTGCTCCTTCTCCTGGGATCCCTTGCGCTCGCTGCGCTTCTCGCCCCGGATCGTGAGCAGGTCGTCCTCGATCTCGACGGTGACGTCCTCCTTCTTCACGCCGGGGATCTCCGCCGTCACCACGTACGCGCCCTCGGCCTCCGAGATATCGACCGCCGGGGCGAGCCGGGTCTCGCGCAGCCGCTCCGGAAGGCCCCGATCGAACAGACGCGCCATGCGCGAGAACGGCGCGCCCAGATCGCGGAACGGATCCTCGGGCCCGATCAAGCTCCCGAACAACGGGCTCGGCCACCCGATCTCGCGAACGCGGCCAACCTCCTTGGGCTTCTCCTCCTTGGACATGCTCGACCTCCTCTCCGAGAGTGAGTCCCACGAGTGCGCGGTGCATACCGCATGCCGTCGCTCACCGCCGAAGCGGCGCTACACTGCGCTGCGGAGCCAGATCGAATCGGGAGCGAAACGCACGTGACGGATCCGAAGACCGAGCCCCCCGAGCGCCTACCGGAGCTGCTCGACGCCCTCCAGCGCGAGATCGAGGAATGCGAGCCGCTGTCCGCCGAGCTTCGCGAGCGCCTGGGGGGAGTTCTCGATGAGCTTCGCGAGGCGGTCGAACGCGAGGCGCGCGAGGACGAGGAGGAGCCCTCCCCGCTCGTCGCGCGAATCGAGGACATGGCGCTCGAGTTCGAGGCGGAGCACCCCACGATCGCGGGCACGCTCAATCGACTCACGCATCTGCTGAGCAGCATGGGAATCTGAGACAGCGCGCCTCATGCGCTGCGCGGGGTGTCACACGAAGCGCACCGCCGTGACCTTGTAGTCCGGGCACTTCGACAGCGGATCGACGTGCGGCCCCGTGAGCCGGTTCGCGTGCGTCTCGGGGAAGTGGAACGAGAGGAAGAGCGTCCCCGGCGCCACGCGCGACGAGATCCGCACGGGCACGCGCGTCCTTCCCCAGCGGCTCTCGAGCACGCGCTCGCTCCCTTCCGCGATCCTTTCGCGGGCGGCATCGTCGGGATGCACCTCGAGCCAGTCCGCCGACTCGAGATCGCGGCTCGGCGTGCGCCGGGTCATCGTCCCCACGTTGTAGTGGTGGAGCACGCGGCCGGTGACGAGCACGTACGGGAAGCCCGCCACGCCGTGCTCGGGCGAGGGCTCGTGATCGATGGCGACCAAGCGGCCCTTTCCCCGCAGGAAGCCCTGCGCGTGCACGGTCGCCGTTCCGGGATGATCCGGCGTGGGACAGGGCCACTGCAGGCCGTCGGGCTCGAGGCGCGCGTAGCTCACGCCGCCGAAGAGCCGCGGCGCCACGCGCGCGATCTCGTCCATCACCTCGCCGGGGTGCTCGTAGCGCCAGTCGAGACCGAGCGCACGGCCGACGTCGCGCACGACCCGCCAGTCCGCGCGCGCCTCGCCGGGCGCACGCACGGCGGGGCGCACGCGCTGGATGCGGCGCTCGCCATTGGTGTAGGTGCCGTCCTGTTCGAGCGTGCCCGCGGCCGGGAGCACCAGATGCGCGCGACGCGCGGTCTCGGTGAGGAAGAGATCCTGCACGACGAGGAGCTCGAGTCGCTCGATCGCCCGCGCGACGTGCGACTCGTTCGGCTCGCTCTGCATCACGTCCTCGCCCTGGATCCACAGCGCGCGCACGTCGCCGCGCTCCGCGGCATCGATCATCTCCGAGATCGTCCAGCCGGGCGTCGCGGGCGGGAGCACGCCCCACTCGCGCGCGAGCCGCGCCCTCACCTCGGGGTCGTCGACCCGCTGGTAGCCCGTCACCGCGTCGGGCATCCCGCCCATGTCCGCGTTGCCCTGCACGTTGTTCTGTCCGCGCAGCGGAAGCATTCCGGCACCGGGCAGGCCGATGCTTCCGGTGAGCATGGCGAGGTTGGCGAGCGTCATCACCGACGCCGTGCCCTGGGTGAGCTCGGACAGACCGAGGCCGCTCACAAAGAGCGTGGGGCCCGCGTCGGCGATCGCGCGCGCCGCCGCTCGGATCTCGGGCACGGACACGCCGCAGATCCGCGACAGATCGTCGAGCGATCGCGGCGAGACGAGCGCGCGAAGCTCCGCGAAGCCTTCCGTGCGCTCCTCGACGTAGGCGCGATCGAAGCGGCCCTCCTCGATCCACAGCTTCGCCAGCGCGTTGAACAACGCCACGTTCGTTCCCGGCCGGATCTGCAGAGGATGCGCCGCCCATTCGCAGAGCTCGATGCGCCGCGGATCGATCACCACGAGCGTGGCTCCGCGGCGCGCCGCCTGCTTGATCCGCGCACCGACGACGGGATGCGCTTCGGTCGGGTTCGCGCCGGCCACCACGATCGAGCGGGCGCGCTCGATGTCCTCGTACGAGGCGGACGCCGCGCCCGTTCCCGTCACCATTGCGAGCGCGAGTGCCGTCGAGGAGTGGCACACCCGCGCACAGCAGTCGACGTGGTTCGTGCCGATCGCCGTGCGGAAGAGCTTCTGCAACAGGTACGCGGACTCGTTCGTCGAGCGCGCCGAGGTGAAGACCCCGAGCGCACCCGCGCCGTGGCGGTCGCGGATCTCGACGAGCCTTCGCGCGAGCCAGGCGATCGCCTCGTCCCAGCCGACGGGCTCGAGCGTGCCGTTGCGCCGCACGAGCGGCGTCGTGAGCCGCTCGTGCGAGCGCTGGTAGCCGTGTGCGTAGCGGCCCTTCGCGCAGAGATGCCCGCGGTTCACTGCTGCGCCGGCGATGCCTTCGATGCGCACCACGCGCTCGTCACGCGCGGCGATCTCGATGCGGCAGCCGACGCCGCAATAGCCGCACACGGATCGCGTGGCGCGTTCGCCCTCGCGCTCGGGCGCGCGCGACCGCGTCGCGGAGCGGTCCCGATCGTAGAGCGCGTGCGTGGGGCAGGCCTCGACGCACGCACCGCAGGACGTGCACGTGCTCGACTCGAAGCGGCCGTCCGTTCCGATGGCGAGGACCGTCTTCGCGCCGCGCTCGCGCACGGTGTAGACGAACTGCCCCTGCACGTCCTCGCACACGTGCAGGCACAGGCGGCAGACGATGCAGCGATCGGGATCGAAGCGAAGGTACGGATGGGTCGCGCGCAGCTCGCCCGTGCGCGGTGCGCAGGCGTGCGACGAACGCTCGAGACCGTGGCGGGCGAGCAGCGCCTCGAAGGGCGAGCCGTCCGCTGCCGCGCGCAGCGCCCCCTCGGGCACGCTCGACAGGTACAGATCGAGCACCTCGCGGCGCGTGCGCTCGATCTCGGGACTGCGCGTGTCGATCGCGAACCCGTCGCGGATCGGTGTATGACAGGCCGCGACCGGACGCGCCTCGCCCCGGACCTCGACCACGCACATGCGACAGCCGCCCTCGGGGTGCAGCCCCTCGCGATGGCAGACGGTGGGGATGTCGACGCCCGCGCGCCGCGCAGCGCTGAGGATCGTCTCGCCCGGTGCGATCTCCACCTCGACTCCGTCGATCGTCGCGCGCCCGCCGCTCATGCCCGCGAATCCTCGGCGGCGATCCAAGCGAGGAGCGTCCGCACCGGCGAGGGGATGAGCTGTCCGAACGCGCACAGGCTCGTGCGCGCGATCGTGTCGAGCAGCGCGGGAAGCCGCGCGAAGTGCGGCCCCCGCACACCCGTGCGCGCGATCTCGAGCGCGCGTTGCGAGCCGAGCCGGCACGGCACGCACTTGCCGCACGACTCCCCGGCCATGAACTCGAGCCAGTGCTCCACCAGGCGCACGAGATCCGTGCCTTCGGGGATGGCGACGATGCCCCCGTGGCCGAGGACGATCCCGCGCGCGTCCATCGCCGAGTAGCAGACGGCGACGTCGAGCCCACGGGCGTCGACCACGCTTCCCATCGGCCCGCCGATCGCGATCGCGCGCAGGGGGCGTCCCTCGCGCGCACCGCCGCCGTGCTCCTCGACCACGCTGCGCAAAGACACGCCGAGCTCGACCTCGAGCACGCCGGGGCGCGCGAAGCCGCGGCCGAGGCAGATCGCCTTCGTGCCGCTCGACGCCTCCGTGCCGAGGGCGCGGTACGCATCGGCGCCACGCCGCACGATCCAGGGAACGTTCACCAGCGTCTCGACGTTGTTCACGACGGTGGGACGGCCGTACAGGCCCGACTCGGCCGGGTACGGCGGCCGGA
>CAZOTO010000073.1:0-15596 GCA_964582775.1 uncultured Myxococcales bacterium | reverse complement strand
CCGATGTTCGCGTGAATGCGATCATCGTGGGCCAGATCGACACGCCGGGTGCGGCATCGGTAATGGGTGAGGAGGTGAAGCAGCGGGCCGCGCGCAACATTCCCATGAAGCGACTGGGGCTCGACACGGACATCGCGCTTTGCGCGCTCTACTTCGCGTCTCCGGCCTCGGCATGGGTGACGGGGCAGGCGATCGCCGTGGATGGTGGGGCGGATACGCCTCCACTCGCGTTTCCCGTTCCGACGCTGCGCGAGCAGGTGTTGGGCGGAAACGAGCCGAAGAAGAGCTGACACGGTGGATCGTTCTGCCGCACTCGCCGAGCATCTCGAAAAGAACGCCGAGGCCTGGGACGGGATCCTGGGCCGGGACAGCGGCAGCGCTGCGTTGGCCGTGTTCGGTCGCTTGGAGGCCGTCGCGCGCATCTGGGCTGCCTTGCAACGCGAAGCTCTGGCTCCTTTCGGGTTGAACTACGCGGAGCTCGCCACGATCGGGATGCTGCGAACGTCGCTTCCCGATCTCCGCCGCTCACCGACGGAGCTGCGGAGCCTCGTCGGACAGACTTCGGCCGGCATGACGCGTATCCTCGACAAGCTCGAAGACGAGGGATGGGTGCGGCGCGTCGCACACGCGGAGGACGGACGCCGTGTGGACATCGTGCTCACGCCGCGCGGCGCGCGGCTCGCCGAGCGATCCTGTCGAGCGCTGCTCTCCGAGGAGAACGAGCTGCTGGATCTTCTGTCGAAGACGAGGCGAGACGAAATCACGCGCGCGCTCGATGCACTGCTCGAGGCCTTCGCGGCGCGCGAGGAGTAGGAGATGACGACGATCGGCAGTCCCGAGGCGGTCCGCGCATTCGTGCGGGATCTGATGCAGGCGATGCTCGCGGGCGATCTGGAAGAGATGCGAGCGAGATTGACCGATGACGTCGTTTGGCACGTGCCGCCTTCGAGCGCGCCGCAGTTCTCTTCGGTCGTGGGCATCGACACCCTGCTCGATTTCGTGCGCCGTGCAGCGGGGCTCTACTACGAGCCCGGCTCGCTGCGGATGGAGCCGGTGCTCGAGGCCGCCGAAGGCGATCGCTGTCTCGTGCTCACCCGCATCCGCGCCCGCACGCGCACGGGGCGAGACTACGAGAATCTGTACGCCTTCGGGTTCCGCCTGCGCGAGGGTCGCGCGTACGAGATCTGGGAGCTCCTCGATACGGCGCACTTCCGCAGCCAGACGGCGTCGTAGGTCGACGGATTCCACGGACACGGACACGACCATAGGAACGGACCATGATCATCGACGAGACTCCAGAGGAGAAGAAGCTTCGCGCCGAGCTGCGGACCTACTTCTCGAAGCTGATGACACCCGAGATCTACGCGGCGACCCGGAACGTGGAGAGCGGCGCCGTCTACAAAGAGGTCGTGCGCCAGATCGGGCGCGACGGCTGGCTGGGGCTGTGCTGGCCCAGGGAATACGGCGGGCAGGGCCGCTCGGTGAGCGAGCAGCTCATCTTCTTCGAAGAAGCGAGGATGGCGGGAGCGCCGCTCCCCATCCTCACGCTCAACACGGTGGGGCCGGCGATCATGCGCTACGGCTCCGAGGAGCAGAAGAAGCGCTTCCTCCCGGCGATCCTGCGCGGCGAGGTCCACTTCGCCATCGGCTACACCGAGCCCGGTGCAGGGACGGATCTGGCATCGCTCACCACGACTGCGGTGCGCGATGGCGACGACTACGTCATCCACGGCAGCAAGATCTACACGAGCGGTGCCGAGGGCGCCGACTACATCTGGCTGGCCGCACGCACGGATCCCTCGGCGCACAAGCACAGGGGACTCTCGGTCTTCATCGTCGATACGAAGCTTCCGGGGTTCTCCTTCACGCCGATCCACGCCCTGTGCGTGGTCCACACGAACACGACGTACTACGACCACGTTCGCGTGCCGGCTTCGATGATCGTGGGAGAGCCGAACGGAGGCTGGAAGCTCATCACAGCGCAGCTCAACCGGGAGCGCATCAGCCTGGCGGCGTTCAGCGTATCGGGTTGCCGCCTCTACAACGGAGTGCTCGCCTGGGCTCGCGAGCAGACGGCCGAGGATGGCCGGCCGCTCCTCGAGCAGCCATGGGTGCGTGCGGCGCTGTCGGAGGCGTACTTCCGCTTGAAGGCCATGCGCATGATGAACGCGCGCATGGCCTGGGAGATGGATCAGGGGCAGACCCAGCCCGCGAATGCCTCGGCGGTGAAGGTGTACTGCACCGAGGGCCTCATCGAGGTGTGCCGGTTGCTGCTCGAGGTCACCGGCTCGGTCGGTGCGGTCCAGGACGGCTCCGCGGGAGCGCTGCTGCAGGGCGAAATCGAGCGGGAGTATCGCATCGCAAGCGTCAACACCTTCGGCGGTGGCTCGAACGAGATCCAGCGCGAGATCGTCGCCATGATGGGGCTCGGCATGCCGAGCGTCCCCCGTTGATGCGGCGATAGGGCGAACAGCAAGGAGCGATCGTGGACTTTTCATTCTCGGACGAGCAGCGGGCGATCCAGGATCTGGCGCATCGGATCTTCCAGGACCGTGTCACGAACCAGCACTTGCAGGCGATCGAGGCCGGTCGCGAGCGGATCGATCGCGATCTGTGGAAGCAGCTCGCCGAGGCCCAGCTGCTGGGCGTGGCCCTGCCGGAGGTGCACGGCGGGGGTGGACTGGGCCTGTTCGAGCTCGGTCTGATCCTCGAGGAAGCCGGACGCAGCGTCGCCCCGGTTCCGTTGGTGCCTGCGATCGTATCGGCCGCGCTTCCGATCGCGGAGTTCGGCAACGCCGAGCAGCAGCAGGCGTATCTCCCGCCGCTGATCCGCGGGGAAGTGCTGCTCTGCGCGGGTCTGCTGGAGGTGGGCTCGTCCGATCCCGCGCGACCGCGCGCGACGGCGCGCCGCGACGGATCCGTATGGCGTCTCGATGGCGAGAAGATCTGCGTGCCGATCGGCATGCTCGCCGAGCGCATCCTCGTCGCCGCGAGAACGGACGATGGCGTCGGCGTGTTCCTCCTCGATCCCAGCGGCTCCGGAGTCGTGCGCGAGCCGCAGGAGGCCACGAACCGCGAGATGCTGGCGCGCGTGCGTCTGGCGGGTGCGACGGTGCACGAGCGGGACAGGCTCGGCACACCCGGCGCGGGAGCTGCGATCCTGCAGTGGATCCACGAGCGCACCACCCTCGGGCTGTGCGCCCTGCAGCTCGGGGTGGCCGAGGAGGCGCTTCGCATGGCGGCGGTCTACACGTCGGAGCGTAAGCAGTTCGGCCGCGTGATCGGTAGCTTCCAGGGGCTGTCGCTTCGCGCCGGTGATGGATACATCGACGTCGAGGTCATGCGGTCGGTGTATTGGGAAGCGGTCTGGCGGCTCACCGGAGGTCTGCCTGCTGCTTGCGAGATCGCGACCGCTGCCTGGTGGGCGTGTGCGGCCGGCCGTCGCGTTGCCGGGAGCGCGCTGCACATGCACGGCGGTATCGGGCAGGATCTGGAGTACCCCATTCACCGCTACTTCCTGTGGTCGAAGCAGATCGAGCTCACCCTGGGGGGAGCGGGAAGGCAGCTGTTCCGGCTGGGACCCGAGCTGCCGGAGATCTAGCGCAAGGACCACGCGCGCCGGGCAGGGGCCCGGTGCGCCACTCCGCGCGCGTACGAGACGAACGCACGTTCCCTGGATTGGAGGTCCGCATGAGTCGCAAGGTTGCCTTCGTTACCGGAGCGAGCCGCGGCATCGGCAAGGCCGTGGCCATCGGGCTCGCCGAGATCGGCTACGACATCGTCGCGACGGCGCGCACCGTCCACGAAGGGGAGAAGTACGACTACAGCCCGACCGTGAAGCAGGAGAACCAGCGCGCCATGCCGGGCAGCATCACCGCCACCGCCGACGAGGTGCGCAAGCGCGGACGCGAGGCGCTCCCCATCCGCCTCGATCTGCTCGACCGCAGCTCGATCGATGCCGCCATCGAGCGGACGTTGCAAGAGTGGGGACACATCGACGTGTTGGTGAACAACGGCATCTACCAGGGTCCCGGCGTCATGGACCGGTTCCTCGACCTCTCCGACGACGTGATCAAGAAGATCTTCGAGGGAAACGTCTTCGCGCAGATCCACCTGACGCAGCTGGTGCTGAGAGGAATGCTCGAGCGTGGCGGCGGAACCGTCATCGACATCACCTCCAACGCGGCCCTCAACGATCCACCGGGTCCCGCGGGAGAAGGCGGGTGGGGATTCGCCTATGGAGCGTCGAAGGGAGCGTTCCATCGCATGGCGGGCATGCTGAAGGTCGAGCTCGGCGCGCGTGGCATCCGCGCCTACAACGTCGAGCCGGGCCTGATCGTCCACGAATCGCAGAAGGCCCTGCTGGGTGAGGACAACGATCTGATCCGACACTACGGGGGCGCGCCCGTGGAGGTCATGGCGGCGACGATCAACTGGATCGTGAGCGATCCCGAGGCCGTGCCGTTGAACGGCCAGACGATCTTTGCGCAACGCTTGTGCAAGGAACGGCCGCTCGTTCCGGGCTGGCCTCCGGCGCGAGGCAAGTAACGCGTCGCGGGCGATCGGGTCATTGCGAGCGAGGGGAGTGCGGAATGGGAATGCTCGACGGCAAGGTGGGACTGGTGACGGGCGCCGGACGGGGAATCGGCAGGGCGATTGCCCTCACCTTTGCGAAGGAAGGGGCCCGGGTCGCCGTCGTGGAGCGCGATGAGCCGTCCGGCCGCGAGACGGTGCAGCAGATCGAGTCCGCAGGAGGAATCGCCCTCTTCGTCGCAGGCGACGTCGCCGTTCCCGAGCAGGTCGAGGCGATGGTCGCCGCGACGGTCGATGCCTTCGGCGCCCTGCACTGCGCGGCCAACAACGCAGCCGTCGGAAGCGGATTCCACCTCCTCACGGACATCCACAAGAAGGCGTGGGATGGCACCCTCGCGGTGAATCTCACCGGCGTGTGGCTGTGCATGAAGTACCAGATCCCCGCGATGCTGGCGTGCGGCGGTGGCTCCATCGTCAACATCGCCTCGGCTTCCGCGGTGAAGGGAGAAGCGCTGCAGGCGGCCTATGCGGCGTCGAAGGGTGGCGTGATTGCCCTCACCAAGACGGCTGCGGCCGAGTTCGGTCAGCGCGGCGTGCGCGTGAACGCGGTCTGCCCCGGCGGGATCCGAACCCCCGGAATCGACGAGTACTTTCGAAAGGTCCCCGGCTCGTACGAGAAGACCGTCGGCGTTCACGCCATGCGTCGGCTCGGAGAGCCCGAGGAGATCGCGGATGCGGTCACCTACCTGTGCTCCGATCGCGCGTCGTTCGTCACCGGGCATTCGATGCTCGTCGAGGGCGGTGCCCTCGTGAATCCCCATACGTTGTAGGCTGGATGGGTGTGCGCCGCGCGGCGCCGGAGGATCTCCCGATGTCGACATCCGTTCTGCTGCTCGAGAAGACCGATGCCATCGCCACGATCACGCTGAACCGGCCCCAGGCGATGAACGCATTGTCGCTGGATCTGCGGATCGCGATCGGCCGGGCGTTTCGCGACATCCAGGCCGATCCCGCGATCCGCGTGGCGATCCTCACCGGCGCGGGGCGCGCGTTCTGCGGTGGCATGGATCTCAAGGAGCTCTCGAGCGGCGCTCCCGAGGCGAGAGGCGGCGGTGCGGAGAGCGGCTGGGACATGGCGGACGCCATGATGGCGTTCGAGGGGCCGATCCTTGCTGCGGTGAACGGCTATGCGGTCACCGCGGGGTTCGAGATGGCGCTCGCGTGCGATCTCATCGTCGCCTCGACCGAGGCGAAGTTCGCCGATACACACGCCCGTGTGGGAATGATGCCCGGTTGGGGGCTGAGCCAGCGATTGCCGCGCTTGATCGGCATCGCGCGCGCGAAGGAGCTCTCGTTCACCGGGAACACGATCACGGCGGATCGCGCCTACGAGTGGGGGCTGGTGAATCGCGTCGTCGCCCCCGACGAGCTCCTTCCCGCCTGCCGGGCGCTCGCCGCCGAAATGGCGTCGACCGCGCCCGGCATGCTCGAGGGGATCAAGAAGCTCATCGACGAGGGCTACGGCATGCCGTTCGCGGAGGCGATGCGCTTCGAGGATGCACAGGCGAAGGTGTTCGCGCAGCGAGTCGCGGTGGATCAGATCGCGGCGCGGCGCGAGGGCGTGCTCGCGCGCGGCCGCACGCAGAGCCAGGCGAACCCGGAGCGAAGCCGCGACGAGTAGATCCGGCGAGGATCGACCTCGTCGTGCGCGCTTGCCGAATGGAATCGAAGTGGAGATGCGAGATGCCCTATAGAGTCGTGCAGTGGGCCACCGGTGGCGTGGGGATGGAGTCGTTGCGCGGGATCCTGCGACACCCGCAGCTCGAGCTCGCGGGCGCGCTCGTCTACAGCGCTGCAAAGGATGGACGGGATGCGGGTGAGCTGTGCGGCCTCGCTCCCATCGGTGTGGCGGCGACGCGCGATCGCGAGGCGATCTACGCGATGGAGGCGGACTGCGTCTGCTACACGCCGCTCACTCCCGATCTCGACGAGGTGTGTCGCTTGCTCGAATCGGGGAAGAACGTGGTGACGACCGCGTTCCTCTTCCACCCGGCGTCGATGTCCGCGGCCGATCATCGACGGATCACGGACGCGTGCGCGCGCGGGAACAGCGCCGTGCACGGAACGGGAATCAATCCGGGATTCGCGGGAGACATGCTGGTGCTCGCGCTGTCGGGGATGTGCGGGAGGATCGATCGAGTACACGTCACCGAGCGCGGGAACTGGACGCTGTACGATTCACCGGAGATGGTCTTCGACCTCGCGCGGTTCGGCCACGATCCGGAGGAGGTCGCGCTCGAGCGCCATCCGTACGCGCGCTTCATGAGCGGTCTGTTCCTGGAATCCGTGGGGATGGTGGCCGAGGGGCTGGGCATCGTGCTCGACGAGACCCGTACGCTGCAGGACATCGATGTCGCGACTGCCGAGCTCGAGGTCGCGGGAAGAACCGTGCGCAGGGGTGCAGTGAGCGCGCAGCGCTATCGCTGGCAGGGGCTGCGCGGCGCGGAGCCCGTGATCGAGATCGAGGCGCTGTGGACGATCGGTCCGCACTATCCCGATGCGTGGCCGAAGCCGCAGCACGGCTGGACCGTGACGATCGAGGGCGAGCCCTCCGTGCAGGCGCACTTCCTCACGATGGCGACGTTCGACCGCACGAAGCGCGTGCCCGCGTCGGAGCACATCCGCAGCACCGCGGTCGCCACCGCGATGCACGCGGTGAATGCGATCGCCCCGGTGTGCGAGGCCGGACCGGGTGTGAAGACGTTCCTCGATCTGCCGCTGATCCGGCGCTGCGGCTAGCTTCGCCCGTCCGCTGGGGATGGACATCGATGGAAGGGAGGTATCGACGTGACCTATCGCGTGGTGCAGTGGACGACGGGCAATGTCGGGCGGAGGTCCGTGCGGGCCATCCTCTCGAATCCGCATCTGGAGCTCGTGGGTGGCTACGCATGGAGTCCGGACAAGGCCGGCCGTGACGTCGGCGATCTGGTGGGCATCGGCCCGATCGGCATCACGGCCACGAACGATGTCGATGCGCTCCTCGCGCTGCGTCCCGATTGCGTGATCTACAACCCGATGTGGCCCGACGTCGACGAGCTCGTCCGCATCCTCGAAGCGGGCGTGAACGTGGTGGCGACCGCGGCCTTCATCACCGGGCACTCGCTGGGGGAGGGCGCGCGCGAGCGCATCCTCGACGCGTGTCAGCGGGGCAAGAGCTCGATCTTCGGCTCCGGCATGAATCCGGGCTTTGCCAACCTGTTGGGGCTCATCTCTGCGGGCATCTGCGATCGGATCGATTCGATCTGCGTCCTCGAGTCGGTCGACTCGACGGGCTACGACTCGCCCGAGACGGAGCTTCCCGTCGGCTTCGCGCGCCCGATCGACGATCCCGAGCTTCCTGCGATGGCCGAGCGGGGCACCGCGGTGTTCGGCGACGCGGTGCACCTCATGGCGGATGCGCTCGACGTGAAGCTCGACGAGATTCGCTGCGAGGCGAGCTTCGCGCGTGCGACGCACGACCTCGATCTCGGCTCGTGGACGATCCCGGCGGGTTGCGTTGCCGGAGTCGAGGCGAGCTGGCAGGGGCGCGTGGGTGATCGCACCGTGATCGATCTGCGCGTGCGCTGGCGCAAGGGTAAGCAGCTCGATCCCGACTGGCCGATCGAGCACGGCTACATCGTCGACATCCAGGGGCAGCCCTGTGTACGCACGAAACTCGAGGTCTATCCCGGTCCCGACTTCGAGGCGAAGTCGTTCTCCGACTACATGGTGCTCGGCATGATCATGACGTCGCTCCCCGCGATTGACGCGATTCCCGCCGTGTGCGAGGCGCGCCCGGGCATCGTCACCTACGTCGATCTGCCGCTCGTCACCGGTCGCGGCTTCGTGAGCTGACGCCGCGCGAGCTCTCGCCCGTATGCCGCAAAATGTAAAATGCGATTCATGGCTTCCTGAAATCGTTCGTATTTTCGAATAGTTACAATATGTTCCCGTGCAAGAAAAATGTAAATTGACCAGAGGGTGCGATCCGTGTGAGGCTCGCCCCGCGGTCATTCGAGATGCGATGAGCCCATCGCAGAGGGGGATTCCGATGAGACGAGTTCTCGTGCTTCTGTGCGCGTGTGCGATCGTGAGTGCCGTCGTGGGGGGCGCTCCTTGGGGAGCCTGGGCGCAGGAGGCGCCGGAGGGCGAGCCGGCCGCGCAGACTCCTGCCCGATCCCCGGAGCGGGCGGTCGAGGAGATCATCGTCACCTCCCAGCGCCGCGAGCAGAGCATCCAGGAGGTTCCGATCTCCATTACAGCCTTCAGCGCCGAGACGATCGAGACCTACCGCATCACGAACACCGTCGATCTGAACTTCGCGGTTCCGAACATGACTGCCGTGGAGGGCGCCGGTGGAACGCGCAGCGTCCTCTTCCAGATGCGCGGCTTGGGGGGAGCCCGCAATGCGCTGGGCGTCGACGCCGGAATCGGAACCTACATCGACGGCGTGTACCTGCGAGGCGGTAGTGGAGGTCTCACCAACTATGCGGCGCTCGAGCGGATCGAGGTCCTGCGCGGCCCCCAGGGCACGCTCTTCGGCCGGAATACCTCGGGCGGTGCCGTCCACTTCATCACTCCGAACCCGAAGGGCGAGTTCGGCCTGAAGCAGACCTTCTCCGTTGGAAACCACAGCCTCTTCCAGTCCAAGACCCGCGTCGAGAGCCCGCAGTGGGGTCCGATCAGCGCGAGCCTCTCCTATGTGTTCAGCGACAAGGAGGGGGACGTGCGGAACAAGGGCGAGGGATTCTTCATGGATTTCCGCCCGCTCAGCGGCAGCACCTTCCGATCCCCGTCGCGCCTCGGTGACGATCGGACGCATGCGGTATTTCTCGCCGTGCGCTTCGATTTCATCGACGAGCTCGATCTGGTCTACAAGTTCGATTACATGGATCTCGAGTCGACGCCCCCCGCCGTGGGGATTCTCGGGTGGAACACAGCAGCGTTGCCCGCATTCTTTGCTCCTTTCATCCAGCAATCTTTCGGGGAGACGAGGCCGGACAGCGTCAACAACGCCTTCCATGCGGAGTCTCGAAACTGGTCCGACGGGCACAATCTCACTGCGGAATACCGGATCAGCGACGCGTGGTCGCTCAAGAACATCCTGTCCTTCCGCTCGCTGAAGGTGGAAGCCCCGGGCTACCAGCTGGATGGCCTGGGAGCTTTCGCGCCCGCCATCATCGTCTTCGATACGTCTTCCGAATCCAGCCATCGACAGCTGAGCGAGGAGATCCAGTCCATCTACGACTCCGAGCTCTTCGCCCTGACCACCGGCTTCCTGTACTACCACGTCGATCAGTCCGCGGGTCCCTACGCGAATGCGAGGAACTCGGCCCTCGCTTCGACGGGTCCGACATTTCCGGGCACGACGAGAGAGCGGAAGTCCGAGGTAGAGGTGGATTCCTATGCGTTCTACGGACAGACGGAGGTCCACCTGACTCCTCAGTTGGATCTGGTTCTGGGTGGGCGCTACACGAAGGACGAGAAGGAGTACGTGGATCGCACGTTGATGACCGGCGTGGTGCTCACTCCCTCCTACAAGAAGGACAAGTGGACCTATCTGCTTGGAGTCAACTACATGCCGACGGATGATCTGCTGCTCTACGCCAAGTACTCCACCGGGTACATTTCGGGCGGTATCGTTTCGGGTATCGCCTATGACCCCGAGGAGGCAAAGTCCTACGAGGTCGGTGTCAAGGGGACTTGGTTGGACGGCACCCTGCAGACCAACGTTGCCCTCTTCCACGTGGACTACGACAACCAGCAGTTCGGGACTGCGGGCTCGCTGGTCGTGCCGCCGGTGCCCGCTTCTCAGGTACAGGTCAATGCCGGTGATACGCGAGCCAGGGGCCTCGAGCTGGAGACCATCTGGTTGGCCACCAACAACATCCGGCTCGGCTTGAACCTGGGCTACCTCGATTTCGAGTACGAGAGTCTCAACACCACCCTGCTCGGCGGAAACATCACCGAGCATCTCATGCCCGAGTGGAGCGGGACTGCGATGGTCGAGTACGAGACGAATCCCCTGATCGGAGAGGTCACACTGCTGACACACCTGGACGTCTCCTATCGCTCCAAGGAGTGGGCCTCGACGCGTGCAGCGACCTTCACCGACAAGGACGAGAACGACCCCACGTTCCGGGCGAATGCGCAGCTCTCGCTCCGGGGACTCAAGCTTGCCGGGAGCGATTTCACGGTCACGCTCTGGGGACGGAACCTCTTCGACAGCGACAAGCCACAGTACATGACGTCCCTGAATGTCCTCATTGCAGGAAACTACGAGCCAGAGCGAAGCTACGGCATCGACTTCACGTTCGAGTTCTGAGGATCACAGCCCACTACAGAATCGATCCCGGGATCGCACGGGATCGGATTCTGTAATACCTGCTCGACCGCGAAGCGGCCGAGCAGGTACGGGTGTATCTAGACCGTGACGCGGGTCCATCCTTCAGGACCGAGAGCTTCTACGCACTCGAATCCGCTCGACGTCCAGGAGTGACACGGATCATGAGTCGTGCGGAAGCACCGAGTACCTACAGCCCGCGCTACGTCCACTACGTCGTATTCCTGATCTTTCTGGTCGCGGTGTTCAATGTCTGCGATCGCACCATCCTCTCGGTGCTGGTCGACGACATCCGGACCGACCTGGCGCTGGACGATCGCCAGATGGGCTTCGTGTTGGGCTTCGCCTTCTCGATCACGTACCTGCTGGCGGGAGTTCCCCTGGCTCGGCTGGCGGATCGCGCATCCCGGCGCAAGATCATCGCGGCTTCGCTGGTGGTGTGGAGCCTGTTCACTGCCGCCACCGGTCTGGCCCAGCACTATGTCCAGCTGGTGCTGGTACGCATGGGTGTAGGTCTGGGGGAAGCCGGCGGCAGTCCTCCTAGCCATTCCCTGCTCACGGACTACGTCGAACCGCATCGCCGCGCTCGCGCCATGTCCATGCTCTCCATCGGCGCCATCGTCGGCCTGGGTGGGGGTGTGCTGTATGGCGGCTGGGCCGGTGACGCCATGGGCTGGCGCTGGGCCCTGATCAGCGTGGGCCTTCCGGGCATGGTCCTGGGTTGGGTGTTCCTGTGGACGGTCGAGGATCCGCCCCGTCGGGTCTCGGACCTCGTGGGCGAGGATCACTACAGCGAGAAGAACCTGCTGGGTGTGCTCTTGCAGCTGGTGAGGACACCCGCCTTCGTCTACCTGACGATGGGTGCGAGCTTCATCAGCGCCGTTTCGGTGGGTCGCTCCTTGTGGGAGCCGACGTTCCTGCGCCGGGTCTACGGTATGTCGGCCGCCGAAGCCGGGATCTGGTTCTTCGGTATCTCCGCCATCCCGTCGGGGGTGGGGGCCTACCTGGGCGCCACGGTGATCGATCGCCTGGCCCAGCGCGACCGCCGCTGGTATGCCTGGGTGCCGGCGATTGCGTCGATCCTGTTGGTGCCGCTCGGACTGGCCTTCTATCTGTATCCTGAGGATCGGATGCTGAGCTTCCTTCCGGTGGCCTTCGTCTTCTCCATCGCCAGCTCCCTCGTGGGAGCTTGCTGGGCACCGGCCACCATGGCCGTGGCCCAGAACATCGTGCCCCCCGCAGCTCGTTCCGTTTGTGCCGCAACGTGGAGCATGATCGCGAACTTCGTTGGGCAGGGTCTGGGTCCCTACCTCGTGGGAGACTTCAACGTACGCCTCGCGGAGACGCATGGCGATCTGGCCATCCGCTACTCCCTCGCCCTCGTGAGCCTTGGGCCGCTCCTGGCCGCGTGGGCGTATTGGCGGCTGAGCAAGCACCTGACGCCCCCGAAGGAATCCCAACCCGGAAGAGCCCTCGGCAATCCTCGAGACCTCACCGCCCCCTCGTAGGCGGTCGCGTACATCCATCTTCGGAGCTCGACCACGGATGACCAGGAACGCACGCAAGGACAAAACCGTCATGGAGAAGGCCGTGTGGGCGGGAGAGCGCCAGGACGAGGCCATTGCGATCGACGATTTCATCTACATGTCGCAGGACGTCTCCAACTCCTACCTGGTGGTCACGTCGGACGGCAATGTTGCGATCAATGCCGGAACCTTGCATGGAGGACCGCGTCACAGAGCGCGCTATGCGTCCGTCAGCAACGCTCCGCTCCGATCCCTCGTGCTGACGCAAAGCCATACCGACCACTTCGGCGGGGTATACGACCTGGCCGATGCGGACACGAGGATCATCGCCCAGGCCGACTACCCCAAGGTGCGCAACTACTGGCTCGCGCTGGCGCCGTTCTACGGCCGTCGTGCTGGCAAGCTGTGGAAGCGGGTACTGGGGGAACGGATCGGTGCGGGTGCCAGACCTCGCGAGGTCGCGCCGCACGTCCTGTTCGAGAAGGAATACCGTTTCGAGCTAGGTGGCCGTCGCTTCGAGCTTCATGCGACGCCGGGCGGCGAAACCACCGACTCGCTCGTCGTCTGGCTGCCCGACGACAGGGTGGTGTTCACGGGCAATCTATTCGGTCCTCTCTTCATGAGCGTGCCCAATTTCAATACGCTGCGTGGCGACAAGATGCGCTCGATTCCGCGCTTCCTCGAATCGCTCGAGGTCGTCCGCGGTTTGGGCGCCGAGCTATTGATCACCGGCCATGGCGAGCCGATCCGCGGCGGCGCCGAGATCGCAGCCAAGCTGACCCGTCTGCGCGACGGCGTGCGTTACCTCCATGATCAGACGGTCGCCGGCATGAACGCGGGCAAGGACGTGTACACCTTGATGCGCGAGATTCTTCTGCCGCCGGAGCTTTCGCTCGAAGAGGCCTACGGCAACGTGATCTGGGCCATTCGAAGCATCTGGCTGGAATACACCGGATGGTTCTATTTCGACGGCACGACGGATCTCTACGACGTGCCGGCCAGCAGCGTGGCGCCCGACCTGCTGCAGCTCGCGGGTGGCAGCGGGAAGATTGCAGCCCGCGCGGCCCAGTACGTCTCCGAGGGGCAGCCCCTGCATGCGCTGCATCTGATCGAGCTCACGCTACCCGCTGCGCCGTCGGACCCGGCGCTGCTCGCCGTGAAGATCGACGCACAAGAGGCATTGCTCGCCCGCCACGACGGCAACTTCCACACTACGATGTGGCTCGAGGCCGAGATGGCCGACGCGCGGGAGCGCCTTGCCGCGAAAGGCTGAGAAGACGCGTCGCCACGAGACGACGAAGGCATGAACGACGCTACCTTTCCGCGCATCCGGTTCGACGATCCGGCGACCCCATCCGGAAAAGAGAAGAACATGAGCGTACCGGACTCTACCCGTGACCAACCCCAGCGCATCGACATCGTCGACATGCGCAACCCGATCCTCACCCCGCAGCAGAAGGCCGCGATGGAGGCAGCGGCGGCCAAGCCTAGTCCGCTTCGCGCCGACGCCGTCCTCGCCGCCGCCCGTCACGAAACCGGACTCGACGATTTCGGACCCGACGACTTCCTGGAGCGGCTGCAACAGTGGATCGATTGCATCCGCTCCGACGACAACCTCACCGAAATGGGGCGGGCGAGGGCGTTCGTGATCTGCCGCCGCAACGCGATCAACCGCCTGCGGGTCGAAGATCTCATCCATCGCCATCCCGAGGTCCTCGAGATCCCCATCGAGCGCCCGCTCATCGTCGCGGGCCTGCCCCGTTCGGGCACGACTCACCTGCAAGGCTTCCTTGCCGCCGACCCGCGCCTGCGCTCCTTGCCCTACTGGGAAGCCATCCGCCCGGTTCCGGCGCCCGACGAGATCGCCCCTCCCGGCCAGGACGATCCGCGCCATCGGAAAGCAGCGGCCGAGTGGGACCGCGCCGATGCGCTGATGCCCTACAGCAAGTGCGTCCACGAGTTCTCGCCCGATCACATCTCGGAGGACGTCGAGCTGCAGATGCTCGATTTCACCTCCTACTACCTGGAGTGGATCGTCCGGGCACCGGCCTGGCGCGACGCCTACTTCGCGCGCGACATCACCCCGAGCTACCGCTACATGAAGAAGGCCATGCAGGTGCTGAGCTGGCTCGACCGGAAGAAGAGAAGGACCCCCTCGCGCTGGTTGATGAAATGCCCGCAGCACATGGAGCAGCTGGTTCCCGTAACGACGGTCTTCCCCGACTCCACCGTGATCCTCACGCACCGCGACCCGGTCGCCTCGATCCAGAGCGCGATCACCGGCATGTGCTACGGCGCGCGGATCAACAACGTGCGGATCGATCCGGAGGAGATGGCCGAATACTGGATCGACCGTTACCAGCGGCTGCTGCGCGCCTGCGTGCGCGACCGCGACGAGATCGACCCGGCAAGAATCGTCGACGTGTATTTCGACGAGCTGATGTCATCGCCGATGAAGGTGATCGAAAACATCTACCAGAAGGCCGGCCTCACCCTGCCCTCGGACGTGCGTTCGAGCATGCAAGCATTCCTCGGTGAGAACACCCGCGGCAAGCACGGTCAGCTCGTCTACAACCTGCGGCGGGATTTCGGACTCGAGCCGGAAGACATCCGCAAGCGGTTCCGCTTCTACTTCGAGCGCTTCCCGGTCAGGGCGGAGGTGGAGTAGGGAAGCGGGGCGTCCGTCGTAGCCGGAGATGATCGATCGAATGGGGAGGTGAGAACATGAACAAGGAGCTCGCAGGGCGCCGTGCCGTGATCTGCGGCGCATCCGGAGGCATCGGGGCGGCTGCGGTGCGCGGCTTTCTCGATCGGGGGCGACCGTTGCCGCAATCCACAACTCGTCTCCTCCCCTGGCCGACCTGGTCGATGCTGCCCACTGGTATCGATGCGACCTCTCGAGTAAGACGGACGTCGACGCGGCGTTCGATCGAATTGCCTCGGATCTGGGCGGAATCGATGCTCTGATACAGCCCGCCGGCACTTGGCGCGCCATGCCGCCGGAAATCGCAGACGAGGAGCACATCGATTTTCTGATATCGGTGAATTTCAAATCCACCGTCTTCACCAACCAGGCGGCCTTCCGGCACATGAAGGAGCGCGGGGGCAGAATCGTGAACTTCGGGTCGATCGAGGGCGTTGAAGGTACTGTCGGC
>CAZOTO010000072.1:1736-15622 GCA_964582775.1 uncultured Myxococcales bacterium | reverse complement strand
CCGAGCACTGCCGCCACAAGATCTTCAACGCCGAGTGGATCGTCGACGGCGAGCCGCAGCCGCGCTCGCTCTTCCAGATGATCCGCAACACGACCGAGTGTTCGCCGGACGGCGTGCTCAGCGCCTATCGCGACAACGCGGCGGTGATCGAGGGCTTCGAGGGCGGGCGATTCTTCTGTGATCCGGAGTCGAACCTCTATGCGCCGCATCGTGAGCCCGTGCACGTGCTCATGAAGGTCGAGACGCACAACCACCCGACGGCGATCGCTCCCTTCGCGGGGGCGGCCACGGGCTCGGGTGGCGAGATCCGCGACGAGGGTGCGACGGGACGCGGCGCGAAGCCCAAGGCGGGCCTCGCGGGATTCTCGGTGTCGAATCTGCGCATTCCGGGTGCGATCCAGCCGTGGGAGCGCGACTTCGGCAAGCCCGGACGCATCGTCTCCGCGCTCGACATCATGCTCGAGGGGCCGATCGGCGCCGCCGCGTTCAACAACGAGTTCGGCCGGCCAGGGCTGTGCGGCTACTTCCGCACCTTCGAAGAGCGCGTGTCGGGGTCCGGAGGCGACGAGGTCCGTGGCTATCACAAGCCGATCATGATCGCGGGCGGTCTCGGCAATGTGCGCGCGGGGCACGTAGAGAAGTGCGCGCTTCCCGCCGGCACGAAGCTCGTCGTGCTCGGCGGTCCCGCCTTGCTCATCGGCTTGGGGGGAGGGGCGGCTTCGTCGATGGCGTCGGGCACGAGCGATGCCGAGCTCGACTTCGCATCGGTGCAGCGCGGCAACCCCGAGATCCAGCGCCGTTGTCAGGAGGTGATCGACCGCTGCACTGCACTCGGCGAGCGCAATCCGATCCTGTCGATCCACGATGTGGGGGCGGGTGGGCTGTCGAATGCGCTTCCCGAGATCGTGCACGGCAGCGATCGTGGAGCGCGGCTCGAGCTTCGTGCCGTTCCGAACGACGACCCGGGCATGTCGCCGCTCGGCATCTGGTGCAACGAGGCGCAGGAGCGCTACGTGCTCGCCATTGCGAATGAGGATCTCGCGCGCTTCGAGGCGCTGTGTGCACGGGAGCGCGCGCCGTATGCGGTGGTGGGCGAGGTGACCGAGGAGGAGCATCTCTCCGTCGCGGATTCGCACTTCGGGAACGCGCCGATCGACGTGCCGATGTCGCTGCTCTTCGGCAAGCCACCGCGCATGCTGCGCGAGGCGAAGCGTGCGCGCGTGCGGATCCAGCCGTTCGACACCTCGGGAATCGATCCGCGCGAAGCCGCCGAGCGGGTGCTGCGGCTGCCCTGCGTCGCGGACAAGACGTTCCTGGTGACGATCGGCGATCGCACGGTGGGAGGCCTGGTGTGTCGCGATCCGATGGTGGGGCCGTGGCAGGTGCCGGTGGCCGATGCGGCCGTCACGGCGACGAGCTTCGATACCACGACCGGCGAGGCGATGGCGATGGGGGAGCGCGCGCCCGTGGCGCTCGTCGATCCCGCGGCCTCGGCGCGCATGGCGGTGGCAGAGGCCATCACGAATCTGTGTTGCGCCCCGATCGAAGCGCTTGGCGCGATCAAGCTCTCCGCGAACTGGATGGCGGCGGCGGGGCATCCGGGAGAGGACGCAGGTCTGTTCGATGCGGTGCGCGCCGTGGGCATGGAGCTATGCCCCGCACTCGGCATCGCCGTTCCGGTGGGAAAGGACTCGCTGTCGATGCGCACGGTGTGGCGCGAGGACGGAGAGGAGCGAAGCGTCACCGCGCCGCTCTCCCTCGTGGTGACTGCCTTCGCGCCGGTGCTCGACGTGTGCGCCGTGCGAACGCCCGAGCTCCGCACGGACGAGGGCGAGACGTGCCTCGTCGCGATCGATCTCGGCGGTGGGCGCAGCCGCCTGGGCGGTTCCGCCCTCGCGCAGGTGTACAACCGCCTGGCGCACGAGGGCCGGGCGCACGAGGGCGCGGGGTACGGCACACCCGATCTCGACGATCCCGAACGCCTGCGCGGCTTCTTCGCGGCGATCCAGTCGCTCTTGCGCGAGGGGCGCATCCTCTCCTACCACGATCGCTCCGACGGGGGAATCTTCGCGACGCTCGTCGAGATGGCGTTCGCGGGCGGCACCGGCCTCGAGGCCGATGTCACGGCGCTCGGTGCCGATCCGATCGCCGCGCTCTTCGCCGAGGAGCTCGGCGCGGTGATCCAGGTGCGCACCGGGGATCTCGAGGCCGTGCGTGCGACGCTCGCCGCGCAGGGACTCGGTGACTTCGCGCACGCGATCGGCACGCTTCGCGCGGACGATCGCATCGTCTTCCGGCACGACGGGCGCGAGATCCTCGCGGACACGCGCGTCGCATGGCGGCGCCTGTGGTCCGAGACGACGCATCGGATGCAGGCGCTGCGCGATGATCCGCTGTGCGCGGACGAGGAGCAGCAGCTGCGCTGCGATGCCGACGATCCCGGTCTGCACGCCGTGGTCCCCTTCGATCCATCGGAAGACGTAGCGGCGCCGTTCGTCGCATGTGGCGCGCGGCCCCGGGTCGCGATCCTGCGCGAACAGGGCGTGAACGGGCAGGTGGAGATGGCGGCGGCCTTCCATCGCGCGGGCTTCGATGGCGTCGACGTGCACATGACCGATCTGCTGCACGGGCGTGCGACGCTCGACGGATTCCGGGGCCTCGTCGCCTGCGGTGGCTTCTCGTTCGGCGACGTGCTCGGAGCCGGTGAGGGCTGGGCGAAGTCGATCCTGTTCCACGAGCGGCTGCGCGAGGCGTTCGCCCGCTTCTTCGCGCGCTCCGACGCCTTCTCGCTCGGCGTGTGCAATGGCTGCCAGATGTTGTCGAGTCTCGAGGGGCTCATTCCCGGTGCGCAGAGCTGGCCGCGCTTCGTCCGCAATCGTTCGGAGCAGTTCGAGGGCCGTCTCGTGATGGTCGAGATCGCACCGAGCCCGTCGATCTTCTTCACCGGGATGGCGGGCGCGCGCCTGCCGATCGCCGTCGCCCACGGGGAGGGCCGCGCCGAGTTCGCGACGCAGGAGGCTCTCGCCGCCGTCGCGCGCGAAGGCCTCGTCGCGGCGCGATTCGTGGACCATCACGGTGCTGCAACCGAGGTCTATCCCGGCAATCCCAACGGCTCTCCGGGCGGCATCACCGCACTCACGACACCGGACGGTCGCGCGACGATCCTGATGCCGCACCCCGAGCGCGTCTTCCGCACCGTCCAGCACTCGTGGCATCCACGAGCGTGGGGTGAGGACGCGCCGTGGATGCGCATGTTCCGCAACGCCCGCGCGTGGGTCGGCTGATCAGCGATCGGAGCTGCCGAGGAGTGCGCGCTTCTGGATCTTCCCCGACTCGTTCTTCGGCAGCTCCCCGCGCACGACGATCTCGGACGGCACCTTGTAGGCGGGCAGGCGCTGCTTGAGCGCCTTGCGCAGATCGTCGACGTCGAGCGCGGCGCCATCGCGCAGTGCCACGTACCCCACGATCCGCTCGCCGAGGATCTCGTCCTCCACGCCGATCACCGCGGCCTCGACGATCACCGGGTGCTCGAGGATCGCCTCTTCGATCTCCTTGGCCGAGACGCGATGCGCGCCCGCCTTGATCATGTCGGACTTGCGGCCCACGAGGAAGAGGAACCCATCCTCGTCGCGATAGCCGAGATCGCCGGTGTGATAGCCGTGCTCGTCGAGCACCCGCGCGGTCGCCTCGGGATCGTCCCAGTAGCCGCGCATCAGGTTCGAGCCGCGGGCCACGAGCTCGCCCTCCTCGCGCACGTCGGCCTCGCTCCCGTCGGGGCGGCGAACCGTGAGCTCCACGTTCGGGATGGCGATCCCGATGGAGCCGATCTTCTCGGCGAGGCGCTCGGGCGGGAGGTAGGCGAGCCGCGCTCCGGCCTCCGTCGCGCCGTACATCACGAAGATGCGCTTGCCGGGAAGCGCATCGATGAGCTGCCGGGTGATCCGTGGGCTCATCGCGCCACCGGCCTGTGTCACGTAGCGCAGGTGCTCGAGCTTGCGCTCCGCGAGGTTCGAGCGGTGGAGCAGGATCGAGAACGTCGACGGAACCCCGGAGAAGCCCGTGCAGCGCTCCTGCTCGAGCGTGTCGAGAGCGGTGTTCGGGTACTGGAAGCGGTTCTCGATCACCACCGTTGCTCCGACCGCCGCGTGCGTGTTCAGGATGGACTTCCCATACACGTAGTAGAACGGCAGGACCGCGAGCACGCGGTCCGCCGGTCCGAGCCCCAGGTAGTCCACGATCGAGCTCACGTTGGCGACCAGGTTGCCGTGCGTGAGCGTCGCTCCCTGGGGGCGCCCCGTGCTCCCGGAGGTGTAGAGGATCGAAGCCACGTCGAGATCGATCCGTCGCCGGTCGGGCGGGGCCGAGGGCGCAGCGGCGTACGCTTCGTCGACGGGGATCGCGCGCAGCCCCTCGGGCAGCAGCCGCGCAGCCACGGGCTTCTCGATGAGCATCGTCTCGACCGCAGATCCCTGGCCGAGGGCCGCGATCGCGGCTCGTTCGCAGCCCGCGCCGATCACCGCGTGTCGCGCACCGCAGTGGCGCAGGAAGTACGCGAGCGAGGTGGGATCCGCCGCGGTGTTGAGGGGCACGGCCACGCCCCCCGCCTTCAGGACCCCGTAGTAGGTCTCCGCGTAGAGGGGGGAGTTTCTCGCCAGCAGCGCCACGCGCTCCCCCGGCTCGAGCCCCTCGCGAACCAACGTGGAAGCGAGGGCATTCGCCCTCGAATCGATCTCGGCATAGGTCGTCGCGCGACCCTCGTGGACGAGAAATGGCTGCTCGGGCGAGCGCCGGGCGCCTTGCTCCAGGAATTCGTGTACGAGATGGACTCGCATGGCGTAGGCTCGGGTGGCCTCCTGCGCTGCGGTAGACTTGCTCGCGCGTCGCGATCCGATTGGCAGGGGCGTCCGCGCGCGGGCTTCGGAGCGCGATCCCCGATGTCGGCTCCGCTCTTATCGAGTTGCGAAGCTGGATCTCAATAGCACAAGGGTGGGTATCCCAGGTCCGTCGGGGGTGGCGGTGTACGGCCTTGCCCGTGCGATCGGCGCTGCCTCAGGGTGACGGACTCCGGGTCGATACACGAGAGCGATTATGTGTGGAATCGTCGGCACATGCAGTCTGCGCGGGGCGCCCGTCGATCCGCAGCCACTCGAGCGCATGCTCGGAATCCTGCGCCATCGCGGGCCCGATGCCAACGGCATCTGGTCGGAAGGGCCCGTCGCGCTCGGCCACGTGCGGCTCTCCATCATCGATCTCTCCGGTGGATCGCAGCCCATGCAGAGCGAGAGCGGCGATCTGTGCATCACCTTCAATGGCGAGATCTTCAACTACGTCGAGCTCCGCGAGGAGCTCATGCGCCGCGGCCATCGCTTCCGGACGCGCTCGGATACCGAGGTCCTTCTCCATCTCTATGAAGAGAAGGGCGAGGACTGTGTCCACGATCTGAACGGTCAGTGGGCCTTCGCGATCTGGGATCGGCGCCGCAAGTCGCTCTTCCTGTCGCGCGATCGCGTAGGGGTTCGGCCCCTCTATTACACCCGGGTGGGCGATGAGCTGCTGTTCGCCTCCGAGGTGAAGGCGCTCTTTGCGCACGGCGCTCCGGCCCGTCGGATCGATCTGCGCGGGCTCGATCAGGTGCTCACGTTCTGGACGCCGATCGCCCCGCGCACCGTCTTCGAGGGCATCCATCAGCTTCCCCCGGGGCACTCCATGCGCGCGTGCAATGGGGAGATCTCCACGTGGCCGCACTGGGACGTGCGCTTCGAGCATGCTCCGGGCCGCGTCACGGTCGAGGAGAGCGCCGAGCGGCTGCGCGAGCGGCTGATCGACGCCACGCGCCTTCGCCTTCGCGCCGATGTCCCGACGGGGGCGTATCTGAGCGGCGGGCTCGACTCCTCCGTCGTCGTCGCGATGATCGCGCGGTTCACCGAAACACCCCTACGTACCTTCTCGATCACCTTCGAGGATCCCGAGTACGACGAGAGCGCCTTCCAGAAGGAGGTGGCGCGCCACCTCGGCACGGATCATCACCCGATCCACTGCACGAACGCGGACATCGGGCGCGTGTTCCCCGAGGTGATCTGGCACGCGGAGGCGCCGCTCGTGCGCACGGCTCCCGCGCCGCTCTACCTGCTGGCCGAGCGCGTGCGCGCGGATGGGCTCAAGGTCGTGCTCACCGGAGAGGGATCCGACGAGGTCCTCGGCGGCTACGACATCTTCAAGGAGGCGAAGATCCGCGCGTTCTGGGCGCGCCAGCCGCAGTCGCGCCTGCGTCCGCTCCTGCTGCGGCGCCTCTACCCCTACATGAAGAACATCCAGGCCCAGCCTCCGGCCTATCTGCGCGCCTTCTTCCACGTGAGCGAGGAGTTGCGCGGGAATCCCTTCTTCTCGCACCTGCCGCGTTGGGACCTCACGGCGAAGGCGAAGCTGCTGTACTCGCCCGCCGTGCGCGACGCGCTCGCGGGCTACGATCCGCTCGAAGACGTGCGGGCGCTCCTGCCGGTGGACTTCGAGCGCTGGGATCCGCTCGAGCAGGCGCAGTACCTGGAGCTGCGGATCCTGATGCCGGGCTACATTCTCGCCTCGCAGGGGGATCGGGTGGCGATGGCGCACTCCGTCGAGGCCCGTTTCCCCTTCCTGGATGTGGGAGTGATGGAGCTCGCGGCGCGCATGCCGTCCACGCACAAGATGAAGGTCCTCGACGAGAAGCACGTGCTCAAGCGCGCCGTGCGCGACCTGCTGCCCGAATCCGTGCTGCGCCGACCCAAGCAGCCCTATCGCGCTCCCGACGGTGAGAGCCTGCTCGGTGGCGCAAATGGCGCCGGGCGTCCAGACTACGTGGATGCGCTGCTCGATTCGAGGCGCATCGAAGCCGATGGCTTGTTCGACGCCGGTGCCGTGGCGAAGATCGTGGCAAAGTTCGAGAAGGGGAGAGCGATCGGCGTGAGGGACAACATGTCGATCGTGAGCGTGATCTCGACCCAGCTCCTGATGGAGCAGTACATCAACGGCTTTCGAGGATGAGGAACGTGCAGGAGATTCTGGAGCAGGTACGGGACTACGTGGTGGAGACCTTCCTCTTGGGTGCAGACGAGTCGGAGCTCGGCAACGAGGACTCCTTTCTCGAGACGGGCTTGATCGACTCCACGGGAGTGCTCGAGCTGATCGGCTTTCTCGAGGAGCGGTTCGGCGTCCACGTGGCGGACGAGGAGATGATCCCCGAGAACCTCGACTCGATCGCGCGCGTGGCGCGTTTCGTACACGGCAAGGGGAAGGAGCAGGCGAATGACCGTGTCGCGTGAGGTGACGCGCGACGTCCTCGCGCTCGACTACGCGCAGGCCACGGATCGCATCGTTCACTCGCTTCGAGAAGCCGTCTTCCAGCGCTTCCGCAAGCGCGGCGCCGTGGTGGCCGTCTCGGGTGGTATCGACAGCAGCGCGGTGGCGGCGCTCGCGGTGCGCGCCTTCGGCCCCGAGCGGGTCTTCGCGTTGCTCTTGCCCGAGGGGGAGTCGGCGGCCGCGCGGGAGTCGAAGGAGCTCGGCCTCGAGCTCGTGCGCTCCCTCGGCGTGGCGCATGCCATCGAGGACATGACCGAGACGCTGCGCGCCATCGGCTGCTACCGCCGTCGTGACGAGGCGATCCGCCAGGTGATCCCCGAGTACGGCGAGGGCTGGAAGAGCAAGATCGTGCTGCCGAGCGTGGTCGACAGCGACCAGTACCGCGTGTTCTCCATCGTGGCCCGCGCACCGGATGGACGCGAGGTGCGCGCACGCATGAGCACCGAGGCGTATCTCGGCGTGGTCGCGGCCACGAACTTCAAGCAGCGTACGCGCAAGATGCTCGAGTACTACCACGCGGACCGCCTGAACTACGCGGTCGCCGGCACGCCGAACCGGCTCGAGTACGATCAGGGCTTCTTCGTGAAGGGGGGCGACGGCCTCGCGGACGTGAAGCCGATCGCGCACCTGTACAAGACGCAGGTGTACGCGCTCGCGGCCCATCTGGGAGTACCGGAGAACATCCGCCGCCGGCCGCCGACGACGGATACGTACTCGCTCCCCCAGTCGCAGGAGGAGTTCTACTTCTCTCTCCCGTACGACCAGATGGACCTGTGCCTGTGGGGCCGCACGAATGGCGTCGAGCCAGCGGTGATCGGCAAGGCGCTCGATCTCACCGAGGATCAGGTGAAGCGGGTGTATCGCGACATCGACGGCAAACGGCGCGTGACCGACTACCTGCGTGCCGAGCCGGTGCTGGTGGAAGCGATCGCGGCGCACGACGGCAAGTAGGCGAGGCGATGCGGATGCGCATGGGAGCGGTAGCACTGGTGGCGACGATGGCGCTCGGCGTCGCTGCCTGTACGGGTGAGGACGCCGGCGACCGAGCCCCTGCAGCGCAGGGTGGAATCGAGGAGCGGCGAATGGGGGCCGATCTCGCGCGGGATCTGCGGCAGGTGGCGGAAGCGAGGATCCTCTTTCAGCACATGTCCGTCGGTGCGAACGTCCTCGAGGGCGTGGAGCGGCTCTTCGCGGGGAGCGAGAAGCTCGATCTGCGCCTGATCGAGGAGTCCCGGGGCTCGTTGCTACCGGATCGCGTGTTCGCGCACGCGA
The DNA here is from genome assembly GCA_964582775.1 of uncultured Myxococcales bacterium. GTDB lineage: Bacteria > Myxococcota_A > UBA9160 > SZUA-336 > SZUA-336 > CAZOTO01. Next base: position 7,015 of record CAZOTO010000072.1, on the reverse strand, counting down.
TGGGTGGCGAGAACGGAGATCCGAGGAGCAAGATCTCTGCCTTCGACCGGCTGCTCGGAGGCGGCGAGAACACGGGACCAGACGTCGCGCTGATGAAGCTGTGCTACGTCGACGTGCGCGAGAACACCGACGTGCGCGCGCTCATCGACGAGTACCGGTCGACGATCGAGCGGCTGCGTGCGCGCCATCCCCGCACCGTGTTCGTGCACGTGACCACGCCTCTCGAGGTGAAGGATCCAGGCTGGAAGGATCTGGTGAAGCGACTCACGGGGTACAAGGATCGAACGGCGCGGTCGAACATGCGCCGCTCCGAATACAACGAGCTCCTCATGGCTGCGTTTCCCGAGGATCCGATCTTCGATCTCGCCGCCGTGGAGTCGACGCATCCCGACGGCCGGCGCGAGACGTTCCGCCGCGATGGGGGCGATCATCCGAGCCTGGTGCCGGCCTACGCGAGCGACGGCCGGCACCTGAACGCGACGGGGCAGGACGTGGCGGCCCGCGAGCTCGTGCGGACGATCGCGCGGGCTCTGCGCCAGCGGATGGGCATCGAGTAGCCGCCAAGAGGATTCCTGTCCGATGTTCGAGAGAGTTCGCGCGGACTATCGCAAGCACGGCAGCTCGCTGCTGAACCCCGCATTCTGGGCGATGGCGGTGTATCGCTTCGGCCGCTGGTCGCTCGAGCGCAAGACGCGTCCCGGACGTTGGCTCACCTCGAAGATCTACGGCCTGCTCTTCCTCGGAGTCGAGCTGGCCACCGGGATCACGCTGAACCGTGAGGCAACGGTGGGCGAGGGCTTCCATCTGATCCATTCGGGGAACATCAAGGTCCATCCCGGTGTCGTGATCGGGGATCGCGTGGGTCTCATGCACGACGTGACGCTCGGCACGAACATGGAGCGGGGCGGCGTTCCCCGCCTAGGGAACGATGTCTTCATCGGAGCCGGCGCAAAGATCCTGGGAGCGGTGACGATCGGCGACGGTGCGCGCGTGGCGGCGAACTCGCTCGTCCTGAACGACGTGCCGCCTGGAGCCACTGCGATCGGTGTTCCGGCGCGCGTGATGCGGTACACGGGTCGCGCCCCGGAGTCGAACGGATCGGTGAAGGGGACCGAAGTCGGCGCGTCCGAGGAATCCGACTAGACGCGCAACACAGGTTTGCGAGTGGGCGTCACTCGGAGGTGTCGGAATCGTAGGCGAGGTTCTGCGCGAGCCAGCGCTCTACCTCGGCGAGCGGCATGTGCTTCCTCGCAGCGTAGTCCTCGGCCTGATCGCGCCCGATACGCCCGACGGAGAAGTAGCGAGCCTCGGGATGCGCTAGGTAGAGCCCGGCGACGCTCGCCGTTGGCAGGATCGCGCAGTGTTCGGTGAGCTCGATGCCGACCTCTTCCGGGTGCAACAAACCGAAGAGCGTGCGCTTCTCGGTGTGATCGGGGCAGGCGGGATAGCCGAGGGCAGGACGGATGCCGCGGTACTTCTCGGCGGCGAGCTCCTGGGCGTCGAGCTCGTGAGGATCTCCGTAGCCACATTCGTGGCGCACGCGCTCGTGCAGCATCTCCGCGAAGGCCTCCGCCAAGCGGTCGGCGAGCGCCTTCGCCATGATCGCGTGGTAGTCGTCGTGATCGTGTTCGAATCGATGCGCGAGTGCATCCGTTCCGATGCCCGCGGTCACCGCGAATGCGCCCACGCAATCGACGAGCCCGCTCGAGATCGGAGCCACGAAATCGGCGAGGGATCGGCACGGATCGCTGTCGCGCGTGACGCGCTGCTGGCGCAGCATGGGGAAGCGCGCCACTTCGCGGGAGCGATCCCGATCCGCGAAGAGCACGAGATCGTCGCCCTCGGCATTTGCCGGCCAGTATCCATAGACGGCGCGTGCGGTGAGCAGTCGCTCGTCGACGACGCGCTGCAGGAGCTTCTGGCCTTCCGCGAAGAGGTCGCGCGCTGCCGCACCGTACTTGGGGCTGTCGAGGATGGCGGGGTAGCGGCCCGCGAGCTCCCATGCAGTGAAGAAGAACGTCCAGTCGATGTAGGGGACGATGTCGGTGAGCGGAACGTCGTCTAGGATGCAGCGGCCGAGGAACGGTGGCCTGGCAATCGCTTCGGCCGGAAATCCGAGGCGAACGTGCCGCTCGCGAGCCCGTTCGATCGGTACGAGCGGGCGCTCCGATCGCGACGCATGCGCGAGGCGCAGGCGCTCCTGCGTCGCCCGATTCTTGCGCTCGAACTCGTCGCGTCGATTCAAATCCAGGAGATCGGACACGACACCCACCACCCGCGAGGCATCGATCACGTGCACAGTCGCACGCGAGTACTCGGGCGCGATCTTCACCGCGGTGTGCTGGCTGCTCGTGGTGGCACCGCCGATCAACAGCGGGATCTCGAGCTTCGCGTGCTCCATCTCGCGAGCGACGTGCACCATCTCGTCGAGCGAAGGCGTGATGAGACCCGAGAGTCCGATGAAGTCGGCGCCCACGTCGCTCGCGGTTTCCAGGATCTTCGCCGCCGGAACCATCACGCCGAGATCGATCACCTCGTAGCTGTTGCAGCCGAGGACGACACCGACGATGTTCTTGCCGATGTCGTGGACGTCCCCCTTCACGGTGGCGAGAACGATCTTCCCCTGGGACGAACGCACGTCGTCGCCCTTCTCCATGAACGGCTCGAGATAAGCAACGGCGCGTTTCATCGCGCGTGCGCTCTTCACCACCTGGGGGAGGAACATCTTCCCGGCGCCGAACAGGTCGCCCACGATCTTCATGCCGTCCATGAGCGGACCCTCGATCACGTCGAGGGGGCGGCCGAGCTTCTGGCGAGCCTCCTCCGCGTCCTGTTCGATGAAGTCGACCACGCCGTGGACGAGCGCGTGCGCGAGCCGCTCCTCGACGCTCTTGTCGCGCCACGAAAGATCGATCTCGCGCTTCGTTCCACTGCCCTTCACCCGCTCGGCGAGCTCGACCAAGCGCTCGGTTGCGTCGGGGCGGCGGTTCCACAGCAGGTCTTTGACGCGCTCGAGCAGCGTGGGCTCGATGTCCTCGTAGAGCACGAGCTGCCCGGCATTCACGATCCCCATGTCCATTCCGGAACGTGTCGCGTGGTACAGAAACGCGGAGTGGATCGCCTCGCGCACCACGTCGTTGCCGCGGAAGGCGAAGGAAAGATTGCTTACGCCTCCGCTCACGTGCGTCCCGGGGCAGGTCTCGCGCAGGATGCGCGTGGCCTCGATGAAGCTCCTCGCGTAATCGGCGTGCTCCTCGAGGCCGGTGCCGATGGCGAGCACGTTCGGGTCGAAGACGATGTCGCGCGGATCGAAGGCGGCCTTCTCGGTAAGCAACCGATAGGCGCGCTGACAGACGGAGACACGACGCTCCGTCGTGTCGGCCTGCCCCTCCTCGTCGAAGGCCATCACCACCACCGCGGCTCCGAAGCGCCGGGCCTCGCGCGCCTGTGCCAGGAAGGCCTCTTCGCCCTCCTTCAAGCTGATCGAGTTGACGATCGACTTGCCCTGCAGACACTGGAGCCCCGCACGGATCACCGACCAGCTGGAGCTGTCGACCATGACTGGGATGCGGGCGATCTCGGGCTCGCTCGCCACCAGGTTGAGGAACGTGGTCATCGCCCTCTCGGAGTCGAGCATCCCCTCGTCCATGTTCACGTCGAGGATGTTCGCGCCGCCGCGCACCTGCTCGAGGGCCACGTCGAGTGCAGCGGCGAGGTCCCCGCTCTGGATCAGCCGCGCGAAGCGCTTCGACCCCGTGACGTTCGTGCGCTCTCCGATCATCACGAAGTTCGAGTCGGGCCGGATGGAGAGCTTCTCGAGGCCGCTATAGCAGGTGAAGGGATCGGGATCGCGGGGGATCTCGCGTGGCGCGACTCCGTGTACGGCCGACACGATGGCGCGGATGTGCGCGGGCGTCGTCCCGCAGCAGCCTCCGACGATGTTGAGCAGCCCCTCGCGCGCGAGATCGCGCACCAGATCGGCCATCTCCTCGGCTGTCTGGTCGTACTGTCCCAGCGCGTTCGGCAGGCCCGCATTCGGATAGGCGCAGATGCGCGTGTCGACCAGCCGGGACAGCTCCTCGATGTGCGGGCGCATCTGTGCGGCACCAAGCCCGCAGTTGAGCCCGATGGCAAGTGGCTTCGCATGGGCGACGGAGGTCCAGAACGCATCGATCGTCTGGCCCGAGAGGGTACGCCCCGAGGCGTCGCTGATGGTGAACGAGATCAAGATGGGGAGCTCGAAGCCGTTGGCCTCGAAGACATCGAGGATCGCCGCGATCGCCGCCTTGCAGTTGAGCGTGTCGAAGACGGTCTCGATCAACAGGAGGTCGACACCGCCGTCGACGAGACCCCGCACCTGTTCGGTGTAGGCGGCGTGCACCTCGGCGAACGTTACGTCGCGATGGGAGGGGTCCTCTACACGCGGCGACAGCGAGAGGGTCTTGTTCAGTGGTCCGATCGATCCGGCGACGAAGCGTGGCCGATCCGGCGTGCGGGCGGTCGTCTCGTCGCACGCGCGGCGCGCGATCCGGGCGGCGGCGACGTTCATCTCGTAAGCGGCGCGCTCGAGCCCATAGTCCGCCTGCGAGATCGAGGTCGCGGTGAAGGTGGCGGTTTCGATGATGTCCGCTCCCGCGTCGAGATAAGCGCGGTGGATCTCGTCGATCACATCGGGGCGCGTGAGCACGAGGACGTCGGTGTTGCCCTTGAGATCGCGCGGATGTTCCGCGAATCGCGTCCCGCGGAAGTCCGACTCGGACAGGCCGTAGCCCTGCACGAGGCTCCCCATGGCGCCATCGAGGACGAGGATCCGCTGCGAAAGCAGGGTTTCGAGAATTCGCGTGCGATCGTGTGCGCTCATGGTCTCAACAGGCCGCTGCGGACGTCGCCGGTCCGGTCGTGGTGGCGACGGGCCGCACCCCGAGAATGTGGCAGATGGAGCGCGTGAGCTCCGCGCGGTTCAGCGTGTAGAAGTGGAATTCGTGGACTCCGTGCGATTGCAGCGTGCGGCACTGCTCCGCCGCAATCCACGCCGCCACGAGCTTCCGTGTGGCCGGATCCGAGTCGAGTCCTTCGAACATCTTGGCGAACGATGGCGGAATGGTCGCGCCGCAGCGCCGCGCGAATTCGCAGGTGCGTTGGAAGTGGGTCACGGGGAGGATGCCAGGAACGATCGGCACGCGGATGCCCGCGCGATGCGCCCGGTCGAGGAACCGCAGGTAGAGGTCGGGATCGAAGAAGAACTGCGTGATCGCACGCGATGCGCCTGCGTCGATCTT
>CAZOTO010000072.1:0-1636 GCA_964582775.1 uncultured Myxococcales bacterium | reverse complement strand
GGCACCAGGTCGGTCTCTTTCAGGATTCGCTCCACTGTGGCGTGCGTGCGCTCGCGCGTGGTTCCGCCGGCGCCGTACGTGACCGAAACGAATCTCGGCCGCAGCGGGGCGAGCTGGCAGATCGCCTGCCAGAGGGACGCCTCCATCTCCGCCGTCTTCGGCGGAAAGAATTCGAAGGACACTTGGATCTCGTTCATGGGGATCGGTCCTTGCCCGTTCATGCGGCTGCCCGTCGTGTCGAGGCGGGCCGTACCGCCGTCCATAGTGTCACGGTGAGCGTCTCGCGGCCCTCGTGCGACGCATCCAGGTGTCGGGCGCGCACGCGCTCGAGGCCGGCCGCGCGGCACCATCGCGACACCTCCGTGTCGGAGAAGCCGAGCCGTCGGTGCTCGAACTCCGTGCGCAGGAACTCGAGCCCGTGCGGCGCGAAGTCCACGATCAGCAGGCGTCCACGCGGGCGTAGCAGGCGAGCCGCCTCGTGGATCACGGCCGACGGGTCGTCGAGGAAGTGCAGTACGTGGTGCACGGTAACGACGTCCGCGCAGGCATCGGGAAGCGGTACGTGGTGAACGTCGCCGCGACGCACGTGACAGTGCGTGATGCCTCGGGCATCCAGGTTTGCGCGCGCGACGTTGAGCATCTCGCTACTCAGGTCGATGCCGATCCCGCTTCGCACGCGCGGCGCGAACACCTCGAGCATGCGGCCGGTTCCCGTTCCGAGATCGACGAGCGTCTCGTGCGCCTCTGCTCCCGCCGCTTCGAGCATCGCCTGCTCGACGGTGGCCTCTCCGACGTAGAATCCGCGGATGCGATCCCACTGGGCGGCGTTCTCGCGGAAGTACTCGGCCGCGCGCCTGGCGCGCTCCCGGCGAATCTCCTCGAGACGCGCGAGGTCGCGCGCGAGATCCGCGTCGCTCTCCGGCAACAAGCCGAGCAGGGCCCGCGCGACGGTCGCCCCGTCCCCCTGATCTGCCAATCGGAAGAACGCCCACGCCCCCTCGCGGAAGCGCTCGAGCAGACCCGCATCGCAGAGCAGCTTCAGGTGCCGGCTCACCCGCGGCTGGCTCTGGCGCAGCACGCGGGTGACCTCCGAGACCGTGAGCTCTCCGCGCGAGAGGATTGCGAGCAATCGCAGGCGCGTGGGCTCGGCCGCGGCCTTCAGCGCGGTGAGCAGCGGCTCCATGGACTCGCGACTCCTCCCGTCTCTCAGTAGCGGTAGTGTTCGGGCTTGTAGGGCCCGTTCACGTCGACGCCGATGTAGGACGCCTGCCGCGTCGAGAGCTGCGTGAGGTTGGCCCCGATCTTCTTCAGGTGCAGACGCGCCACCTGCTCGTCGAGCCTCTTCGGAAGCACGTGCACCTTGTGCTCGTACTTCCCGGGGTTGCCCCACAGCTCCATCTGCGCCAGCACCTGGTTGGTGAAGGAGTTCGACATCACGAAGCTCGGATGTCCCGTGGCGCAGCCCAGATTCACCAGCCGCCCCTCCGCGAGCAGGATGATCCGCTTCCCGTCGGGGAAGATCACGTGATCGACCTGGGGCTTGATGTTGTCCCACTTGTGCTTACGCAGGCTCGCCACGTCGATCTCGTTGTCGAAGTGACCGATGTTGCACACGATCGCGTTGTTCTTCATGCGC